>NZ_BAAHSH010000057.1:0-30077 GCF_054660755.1 Faecalimonas hominis | reverse complement strand
TGTGAGACCTCATTCAACGAATAACTATATGACACCAATGGAGTTTCGATATAGAGCATGATTTCCGAACAAAGTGTTACCAAAAAGCTTGACCAGTACACAGTGCGGAAAACCATTCGGAAGGTAAAGAATTAGAAATACCGTTTTACTATTATCAGTATGAAAACGGTAAAGTAAAATATTTGTTTGAACAAAAGATGCCACAGTCTAACGGACTTGTCGCAAATAAAAACGACATCTTGTTTGGAGTTCAGTCAGATGTGAACGGAGACAGCGTATATCGTTATAATCTGAAGGAAGATAAGACGGAGAAAGTAAAGGGCTTGGAACGATTGGATAAAGTTTTCTATTTAGACGAAGCGAGCGAGTATTTATATAAATTCAACGGTAAAATCGGTAAAGTCGATTTAAAAACGGGAGAAGAGGAATGGCTGGATAACCAGTTTAAAGAATACTATTTTACAAATTACAGATTGGTAAAAGAACAGTAAAGTAAAAATAGAAGTTATAAAGCGGGAAAAAACTTTATAACTTCTATTTTTGTATTATTTTCTATGATATTTTTCTTCACAGTATTTACAACGGTATTCCTGTGTTTCCTCATCTGTCAGAACAAAAACATGGTCAAGTTCCTGTTCGATAGAAGTGATACAGCGAGGGTTTTTACATTTGATTACGTTTGTGATTTCTTTTGGAAGTTCCAAACGTTTTTTCTCAACAACTTTATCATTCTGAATAATGTTGATTGTAATATTGTGGTCGATAAAACTTAAAATATCTAAATCAATAATATCAATCGGACATTCGATTTTCATAATATCTTTTTTGCCCATTTTACTGCTTTTTGCGTTTTTGATAATGGCAACACAACAGTCTAGTTTATCTAATTTTAAGTAACGGTAAATATCCATACTTTTTCCTGCTTGGATATGGTCGAGTACGAAACCTTCTTCAATGGAACTTACGTTAAGTGTATTCTTTGTCATAATGGTTCTCCTTATCGTTTTTAAGAAACTTTGATTTCCAGCAATGTTAAAATTAATGCCATACGGACATATACGCCATACTGTGCCTGTTTGAAATAAATGGCACGAGGGTCTTTGTCCACTTCAACAGCAATTTCATTTACCCTTGGAAGCGGGTGAAGAACGAGCATATCGTCTTTTGCCAATGCCATTTTTGCAGCGTCCAAAATATAGAAATCTTTCATGCGGACATAGTCTTCTTCGTTGAAGAAACGTTCTTTCTGCACACGAGTCATATAGAGTAAATCCAGTTCGCCCATAGCGTCCTCCAAGCGTACCACTTCTTTGTAGGGTATATTGTGTTTGTCCAAAACATCTTTGCGGATATAACTTGGAAGTCTGAGTTCTTCAGGAGAAATCAGTACAAATTTCACATTTTCGTAGCGCACAAGTGCATGAATTAAAGAGTGTACCGTACGTCCGAATTTTAAGTCACCGCAAAGTCCGATAGTGATGTCGTGTAAACGTCCTTTTTCGGAGCGGATAGTAAGTAAATCTGTTAATGTCTGTGTAGGGTGCTGATGTCCGCCGTCCCCTGCGTTGATAATCGGAATAGTAGAGTGCTGGCTTGCAACCATAGGAGCACCTTCTTTTGGGTGACGCATGGCACAGATATCGGCATAGCAGGCAATCATTCGGATTGTGTCTGATACGCTTTCTCCTTTTGTAGCGGAACTGGAATCAGCAGAAGAAAATCCGAGTACATTTCCACCTAAATTCATCATAGCTGCCTCGTGGCTTAATCTTGTTCTTGTACTTGGCTCGTAGAATAAAGTGGCAAGTTTTTTCCCTTCGCAAGCATGGGCATATTTTTCAGGGTGAGCCTCGATGTCATTTGCCAAATCTAAAATTTCATCAATTTCCTCTACGGATAAATCCAATGGGTTTAATAAATGTTTCATAAATTCCTCCTACTTGTATGTTAATAAATCTTCGACACTTTTTCTCTTTGGAACGACAGGTTCAATGTCAGGATAACCGATAGCGATAAGAGCAACCAATTCCTGCCCTTCCGGAATATCCAGTAACTCGGTTACACCGTCCTCATCGAAAATTCCCATAATAACCGTACCAAGTCCTGCATCGTGTGCTGCAAGACAAAAAGACTGACAGGAAACACCTACATCAAACATTTGCCAGCGGTCGCCTTTCTTTGTCGTAAATGAACCGTCCCGCTCAAAACCGCAGCGACCCGTTACCATTGTCACTGCAATTAACATTGGTACTTGCCGAATTGTATTTGCATTATATTCTGGGGTGAAATCGGTGACGATTTTGTTGATGATAGATGTGTCTTCAATCGCTATGTAGCGTGTAATCTGTGTATTCTTCCAAGAGGGAGAATAAGAAGCAGTGGAAATAATTGATTCCAATAAAGAGTGATCCACTTTATCGGATTTATATTTGCGAATGCTTCTTCGAGATTTGATACATTCCACAGTGTTCATGATAATGTTCCTCCTATGTGAAAAGTTTTATATATCATATAATAAAATAAAAAGATTTTCAACAGGTCAGGACAGGAATTATGAAAAATTTCCTGTCCTGTTTCTATCTGTTCAAAAGTTTTTCGTATAGAAGTCCGACCCCAAACCAAAGGGGAGCATAGTCCAAACGAATTAGCCCTTTAATATTTAATTTGGCATCAGTGTAATCCCACGGACAGGCATCATATTTCTTTAGAAGAGAGCCTGTCAAAAATTCGCAGAAGAAAATGCAAAACGTATAAATACCACCTCGAATCAGTATGCTTTTTCTTTTGAGAAATCTGCAAAGTGGGGATAGAAACCCTGCCAGACTATAAATGGGAAACATCCAGATAGATGTTTTTCCAATCAGTTTTGGATCTTTGCGGCATAATGAATGTATGGAAGTAAAGATGATTTCCATGCACCAGCCGACTGTTCCACATAAGATAAATTTATTTTTCATAGGGAAAGTATTGCCGTAAAAGATAGATTTTAAACCCGATGTATATTATAATAATCAAATAATAAATAAAAAGAGGTGGGACATATGTCATTACAGGAAATAAGAGAACAATTGGACGATATAGATGCACAGATTTTGGCCCTTTATGAAAGGCGAATGGAATTGTGTGAGCAGGTAGGAAATGACAAGTTGAAGACGGGAAAAAAGGTATATGATAGAAAGCGTGAGGAAGAAAAACTTGCTGTTTTAAGCGAGAAGGCATCGAATGAAAGAAACAAAAAAGGTATACGGGAGTTATTCGAGCAGATTATGTCCATGAGCAGAAAATTACAGTATCAGATTCTGGGAGAGAATGGCGTGTATGGAAAAACTGCCTTTGTTGCATTGAAAGAGTTGGATAGCAAAAATGCAAGACTTGTTTTTCAGGGAATGAACGGTGCATACAGTCAGGAGGCGCTTAGGAAGTATTTCGGTGACGGAGAAAATGTTTTCCATGTGGACACATTTCGAGATGCGATGGAGGCGATAGAAGAAGGCTCAGCGGACTTTGCGGTTCTTCCGATTGAAAATTCATCGGCGGGAGCAGTCAGTCAGGTATATGATTTACTTGTAGAATTTGAAAATTATATTGTCGGTGAAGTTGTCATTCCTATCCGGCATGCACTTGCCGGAATTCCGGGGACGACATTTTCAGATATAGAAAGAGTTTACTCACACCCACAGGGATTGATGCAGAGTGAGAAATTTCTGGCAGAACACAGAAACTGGCAGCAGATAAGCGTGGAAAATACGGCAGTGGCGGCAAAAAAGGTATTGGAGTCGGGAAAACGTACCGAGGCGGCAATCTGTAGTGAATATGCAGCAGAATTGTACGGTTTGGAAGTTTTGGCGCAGTCCATCAATCACAGTGAAAACAATTCGACAAGATTTATTATTGTGACGAACCAGAAAGTCTTTTTGGAAGGGGCGAAAAAAATAAGTATGTGCTTTGAAATTCCGCACGAGAGCGGTTCGTTATACCACTTGCTTTCCCATTTTATTTACAACGACTTGAATATGACAAAGATAGAGTCCAGACCTATAGAAGATAGAAACTGGGAATACCGCTTTTTTGTGGACTTCGAAGGAAATATGGCAGATTCTTCGGTGAAAAATGCCATTCGCGGATTGCGTGATGAAACAAGGAATTTGCGGATTTTAGGAAACTATTAAGGTGATATTGCACAAAAAACATATAAAAAGAAAAATTTGTTGTATATAATGTTGAAATTAAGTATAATACCATTATTACAAAAGAGAAAAATGTGAATGAGGAGGCTTCTATGGTAGGACAGGGCAGACAGGTTGATTTCTGTGCGGAACAGGTATTGGAACAATATGCAGACATGGTGTACAGATTGGCCATTATTCATATGAAAAATAAGGCAGATGCGGAGGACGTGTTTCAGGAAGTATTTTTAAGACTTGTTAAAAATGCGGACAAGATTTCCAGTGAGGAACATCTGAAGGCATGGCTTATTAAAGTGACGGTGAATTGCTGTAAAAAGCAGTTTGACAGTGCGTGGAACAGACATAGGGCATCTTTGGAATACGATGTGGAAGAATCCTATGAGATGGAAGAGAAAGATGAAAGTGTTACGGCAGCGGTGCAGAAACTGCCGGAAAATTATCGGACGGTTATCCATTTGTTCTACTATGAAGAATACTCCGTCAAAGAAATCAGCACAATTCTTGAACAGTCGGAGACAGCGGTAAAAACAAGGCTGTCAAGAGCGAGAGATATGCTTAGAAACTACCTGAAAGGAGAAGTTGAATATGCAGGAACAGTATAGACGTGAGATAGATAACATTCATGCTCCCAAAGATTTAATAGAGAGAACAAGGAAACAAATGGAAGCGGAGGTAAATCAGACAAAGAAAAAGCCTAAGAAGCCGATTTGGATTGGAACGGCAGTTGCAGCCTGCATCTGTATAACGGTTTTAGGCGGATATTTCTATATAGGGAAGATAAGGACAAATATAGATATACAGAATGTTTCCTTTGAAGAAACTTCCGATTGGGAGACAGGACTTTCGCTTGGAGGAAGGCAGGACGGCGAAAGCGAGAAAACAACAAAAATTGAGTGGGAAGAATTGGAGGGGAAAGAAGATATACCTGAAGCGGTGCTGAAAGTGAAACCGAGCAAAATACATGGGAAAAGCATTTATATTTGCAAAGAGAAGGGGACGGACAATTATTACGCCGCTTACGAAAAGGGAGACAATTATTTTTATATTTACGGTAAAAATATAACTGAAAAAGAATTTCTTACATTTTTAGAGAAAATCCTGTAACCTTTTTCAAAGTGCCGGGGTATTATTGTTATAAAGCAAGGAGGAAGTGCTTATGAAGAGAAGAAAAGTAACAAGTATCTGTTGTGCGATATTGACGTTTTCATTACTGTTGACAGGCTGCCGGACAGAGCAAAAAAGTAATAAAGATGCAGGCAAAACCAAAGCACAGATGACAACATCAAAACAGTTATCGGCAAAGATAAAAGAGAAATATGCGGACTCTGAGAAATACATCTATAAAGACACGATAGAAGATGTTAAAAGAAATGAAAAGATTCCGGTTCAGTTTGGATTTGATATTAAAAACGGACAATTTAAAAATTATACGGAACTGGTAGCGGTTTATCAGGATCCTGAATTGACACAGAGAGTCGGAACGCATTTTGAGTGGGACGCAGAATCACAGATGTTGAAAATTAAACCTCCACGCTGGTCTACGGCACAAATCAGCGTAACATCAAAACAGGTGGAAGAACAGAAGGACCTGATTTTCGGATATGATAAAGTTTCCAATGTTCTCTTTGACAAAGATGAGTTTGAGGATTGGGGAAATTTATCTCAATACTATATGGCGCTTTATGTGAATCCTAAAAATGGAGAAAAATTAGAAAAACCGATTGTCACTCCGTTTACAATCAAGCATGAAATAAAGAAAGCGCCGGAAGTAAAATTCAGAGTCAACGAAGAAGGAAAACCTGAATTTTACTGGGAGAAAATAAAGGGAGCGAAAGCCTACTATGTCGTTCAGTATGATTATGATGAAGAACACGGTTACAGTATGGTAGGAATGACGAGAGGAATAACGGATAAGACATCGTGGTCACCGGACAGCAATGTTATGTTCAATACATTTACCGTTGCAGAGGTATCCAGAAATGAAAAATGGGTTGTAGACAAGTACGGACAGGGAACAGGGCCTGTTGTTACTGACCGTGATTTAAAGGAACAGAAATACTGTGTTGTGGCAGTAAATGAAGACGGGACTTCTGCCATTAGTGATTCTTTCAGCAAACATCAACTGGCTAAGATGATAGCAAGCAATGTTGAAGGAAAGAAGTCGAGAGAAGAGGAAGGCTCACGATACGCAAAAAGTTTTAACGAACTTCCGTCTTATGCGTGGGTAACAATGTGTGACGGGCGTCTCGTTCAGAAACTGATTACATATGATATAGAAAATGCGAAAGAAAAGACGGAGACATGGGGACAATATGAGAAGGAAGATATGTCTGATTTGAAGAACGTTCAGGTCGACATTGTAAAAATTCCGTATCAGATTGAGGGAACGCCGTTTAAAGATGTGGCCGTAGTGGAACAGTATGATAAGGCGACGGTAAAAGCAGATTTAAAGGCGCTGAAAGAAAGACAGGATACACTTCGTACAAAAGGCGGACGTACAGATGCCAAGTTTGAAGTGGAAGATGAGAAAGAGAAAAAGTCCGAGGAAGATATTTATGCAACTGATTACGATATTACGGCAACTTCCGCACTGAGTGAATATATCGGAAGAAATATGGTTGCAGGAAATACCATGATTGATTTGTCTGATTTTAAGGAGGCAAAAGATCAGTCACAGTTACTGGACGCATGGCAGGAAGCGACTTATCAGAATCCGCTTGCGCTGGGAGTGAGAAGTGCTTCTATTGCGGGAGATTATCTTGTTGTAAAATATGATGATTCCCCGGAAGTGATGAGGAAGAAACAGGAAGAAATCGTAAAAGAAGTGAAACGGGTAGTGAAGGAAGTCGTTAAAGACGGCATGACGGAACTGGAAAAAGAGATTGCACTAAATAACTACCTCTGTGAAATTGCCAAATATGACGATAATGCGCTGAAAAATGCAGAAAAGAATAATTTCAGGAAAGTGGATAAAGAGTTTAACGATTCGTTTACACCGTATGGTGTGTTAATCAACAAGAACGGTGTATGTGCAAGTTATGCAGGCGCATACAAACTTCTCGCACAGGAAGCAGGGTTGGAATGTATTGTTGTAACGGGATATTTGGAAGGAAATCTTCCACATGCATGGAACAAAGTAAAAGTTGACGGACAGTGGCAGATTGTAGATCCTACTAACAATGACAACGAAATTTTATATAATGCTTTGTTGAACCTGCCGAATGCAGAGGCAGACAGAGTTCTTGTGGAAGATGATAAATACTTAGTAAATTCTGCGATTGCAGATTATACGGCAAAAGAAGATAAAAAAGAATACTACCACATCAATAATAAATATTTTGAAAAAAATGCAATTGCAAATTCCCTGACAAAAGAAGTGGGAACGAATGGAAAAGCGACGCTTAGAACGGACTACGGACTTACGGAAGAAGAATTTAAACAAATTGCAGGTCAGGTTGTAACCGGACTTGGAAATAATCAATTGCAGGGTACTTATTGGTTGGGAGTTATCCATATCACAAAATAGTCAAAGGAGGACGAGGATTATGAAGAAAAGAATGAAGAAATTAGCCACATTGGGAATTGTGGCAATGATGGTAATGGCAATGGCAGCAGGTTGCGGTAAAAAGGCAACTCCGGAATCTTTGCTGACAGATATGAACAAGAAGTTGAAAGATATAAAATCAACAGAGGCTAACATGGTTTTAAACATGGAAATGTCACAAGAAGGGCAGACTGCTGAGATGAACATAGAAATGGAAGCAGAAACCATTATGAAAACAGGTGAAAGTCATACAGAAGGCGAAGTCGGCATGAAAATCATGGGACAGAGCGCTTCCACTGAGGTGGAAAGTTATGTGGTAAAAGAAGATGATGATTACATCAATTACATCAATCAGGAAGGGAAATGGAAAAAAGAAAAAATAGATGAAGATGAAATGACAAAAGCGTCAACAGATTTATTTGACGAGTTTGGAGAATCTTTTGAAAAGTTTAAATTAAGTGAAGACCTTGTGAAAGTAAACGACAAAGAATGTTTTGAATTGAAAGGTAAAGTCAGTTCAGAAATTATGGAATATATGTTGAGCAGTGATATGTCTAAAGAGGCGGACTTAGATAAATATCTTTCAGGTGAAGATGAGGATATAAAAGTACCTTGTACACTGAGTATTTACAAAGACAAAATTCTTCCTGCAAAAATCACATTGGGTATGAAAGAAATTTTCGGCAAAATGAGTGAAACAACAGGAATGGATATTGAAAAATTCAAACTGGAAGTAAGTTATGATGATTTTAACAAAGTGAAAGAAATTGAAGTGCCGAAAGATGTCTTAAAAGAGACGGAAGGATTTGGAAGCGGTTTAGATCTTGACGATGACGATTTTGAATCTAATGAAAAAGATGATGATAATCAGAGCAGCAGCGGAAGCGCAAATACGAATGTATCAGATGCAGTTGATATGACAAACACAACAATTACATCTCCTGCACCATTGAATAAATGGGTAAAGACAACACGCTATGCTACAGAAGATAAAGTGTATCACACGGTTTATGTAAGAATAAACAAAGTTACAACGATGAGCGAGGACGCTAACTATGTAAATCAGGCAATTCAGCAGCATAACCAGTTTGGCACAAGAAAAATCGATGTAAATCAGATGAAATTGCCTTCAGATGTAGAGTTATGTGTATTTGATTACGAGGTAATGGTTCCAAAAGAATTTCCGGCTCCGGATTACGGAATGGTAGAGCCTGACATCAGTTTTACTGCTAAAAATGTAAAAGGCGGCGGAGTTCCTAGTGCAGACGGAACACAGACATATATTGGTCTTGGAAGCGTTACAGAGATGAAAGTACGAAGCGATGAAGAAAAATTCTATCCGGGAAATACTTATAAAATGCGTGGCTGTTTCTCAATGGTAAAGGGATTTAAAGATTATGCTTTTGAAGCAACAGCATATCCTGAGGGACAGAGTACATCAGGCGGAACATTATTAAAAGGATACTGGGCAGGACATTAAAAAGAAAACGGAGCGGGTTTTAAACCTGCTCCATTTTTGATATATCGGAATCAATGATAAGGGAATAGTTTGTATGATAGATAACAAATCCCGGTTTTGCCTGTGCCGGTTTTTTCACATGTTTTTTCTCAATATAATCAATTTCCACTTTTTCATTTCCACGGTTTTTAGAATAATAAGCGGCGAGTCGTCCCGCTTCCTCGAAAGTGCGGTCAGGAAGTTCTTCGCCATTTGTCTTTACGATGACATGAGAACCGGGAACACCTTTTGCGTGGAACCACCAGTCGTTTCCGACGGCGAAATGAAAGGTTAGTTCTTCGTTCTGCATATTGTTTTTTCCTACATAAATATGGAAACCGTCACTGGAAATATAGTGAAGCGGTTTGTTTGTGATTTTCACCTTTTTTTTCGTAAACTTTCGTCTTACATATCCTGACTCAATTAACTCTTCTTTAATCTGCAGAAGATCATTTTCGCTTAATGCGATATCAAGAGCGTTGCTCACCGATTCCAGATAAGTGATATCATCTTTTGTCTCTTCGATAAGTTCACTCAGCGCCTCAAAAGTACGCTTTTGTTTATTGTATTTGTCGAAATATTTCTGTGCATTTTCCATCGGTGTTTTCGTTGTGTCAAGCGGAATGGTAATCATCTCGTTTGTATAATAGTTGAGTGCTTCCAACTGTTTTGCACCTTTTTCTACATTATATCCATAAGTGTGGAGAAGTTCACCGTACACTTTGTATTTTTCACGGTTCTCCGTATCCCGAAGCTGCTTTGTCTGTAAAGCGTATTTTTTGCGGTTTCTCTCCAACGCAGTCTGCACGACACGGCGCAAGTCGGAAGATTTCTGCCGGATACGGGTGATAGTATTTTTTGTGGAATAATACGTTTCCAGCAGTTCGGAAACGGATTCAAAAGATTTCACCGCATATTGGCTGTAATGTGAAATAGGAAGGCAGGAAAATTCAACGGGTTCCTGTCCCCGATAGTAGATGGCAGGGTGAAAATCTTTTTCTTTTACCGAATCAAAATAGAGCGAAAACTGATTGAAAAAATGCAGCAGCATATCATCTGACAACTCCCGCGGTGTTATCTCGGAAGGAATTCCTGATAAATGACATATTTCCTCTGCGACAATAGGGCTGATTCCCGTAAAGGAAGTATAAACTGCCTTGCCAAGAGGCATCGGTTTATCCGTTAATATAGTACGAAATTCTTCTTCGGTTACGGTGAGGGGGTTATGTCTCTCCATTGTGTCCGGAATAAAATAAGGGCGCCCCGGAAGAACTTCACGAACAGAACTCATTTGTGCGGAAACGTGTTTGATACTGTCGATAATCATTCCCTTATCGTTGCAGAAAATGATGTTGCTGTGTTTCCCCATAATTTCTACAATCAATTGCTTTTTACATAAGTCGCCGAGTTCGTCCAAATGCTCAATCTCGAAACAGATGATTCTCTCCAGTTTTGGCTGATATATATTTGTAATTCGTCCGTTATTTATATGTTTTCTTAAAAGCATACAGAAGTTTGGCGCAGTCATCGGACTTGGTTTATTTGTGTCTGTCAGATAAATTAAAGGAAGTGATGCACTTGCCGAAATATAAAGTCTTCTCTGCCCTGTTGGCGTCTTTATGGTCAAAAGCAGTTCATCGGCTTCCGGCTGCGCGATTTTGTTGATTCTTCCGTCTTTTAGTGTTGTATTTAATTCCTGTATAATAGTTGAAATGGTAATTCCATCGAAAGCCATAAGTATAATCCTTTCTGCTGTTAATTAAATATTTACTGATTTAGTATAGCATGACTTTATTCATCAGTAAATGAATTGACGATACTTTCCAAATAGATTATAATGGAAAACAGTAATGCAATAGAATAAACGATAAGAGGGTAATAGAATGATAAAAAGCATGACAGGTTTCGGAAGATGTGAGATTTCTGAAGCGGAGCGTAAATTTACGGTAGAATTAAAGGGGGTAAATCACAGATATTTAGATGTGAATATCCGTATGCCGAAAAAATTGAATTTTTTTGAAGCGTCCATTCGTAATCTGTTGAAAAAATACGCACAGAGAGGGAAAGTGGATATTTTTATTACATATGAGGACTTTTCAGAGAATCAGGTTTCTTTAAAATATAATGAAACATTGGCTGAAGAGTACTTGAAATATTTTAAACAGATGGAAGAAAAATTTTCTTTGGAAAATGATATTCGGGTATCCACGCTTTCACGTTATCCGGAAGTACTTACGATGGAAGAGCAGATGATTGATGAGGAAGAATTATGGAATGTGCTTAAGAAAGCGCTTGAAGGAGCATTTTCGCAATTCGTTTCCACAAGAATTACAGAGGGGGAAGCGTTAAAGAAAGACCTTCTTGCAAAACTGGACGAGATGCTTTTACTTGTGGATAAAGTGGAAGAACGCTCACCGGAAATCGTTGCTGAGTATAGAGAAAAATTAGAGATGAAAGTAAACGAACTGTTGGCAGATACGCAGATAGAGGAGTCGAGAATTGCCTCCGAGGTAGTGCTTTTTGCAGATAAAATTTGTACGGACGAGGAGACGGTCAGACTTAGAAGCCATATTGAGCATATGAAAAACACTTTGGAAGAGACGGAAGGGATCGGAAGAAAACTTGACTTTATTGCTCAGGAGATGAACCGTGAGGCAAATACGATTTTGTCTAAGGCAAATGATTTGGAAGTGTCTAACTATGCGATTGATTTAAAAACAGGCATAGAAAAAGTGAGAGAGCAAATTCAAAATATCGAGTAAAGGAAGAGAAAGATGAAGAGAAAAGGTATTTTAATTGTCGTATCCGGTTTTTCGGGAGCAGGCAAGGGAACATTGATGAAAGAACTTTTAAAGCAGTACGATAACTACGCGTTATCTATATCGGCTACAACGAGAAAAGCGCGTGAGGGAGAGGAAGATGGAAGAGAATATTTCTTTAAAACTGTTGAAGAGTTTGAAAAAATGATTGCGAAAGATGAATTAATAGAGTATGCTAGATATGTAGGTAATTATTATGGCACTCCGCGTGCTTATGTTGAAGAACAGTTAGAAGCCGGTAAAGATGTTATCTTAGAGATAGAGATTCAGGGAGCGTTAAAGGTAAAAGAAAAGTATCCTGATACACTGCTTCTTTTTGTTACTCCTCCAAGTGCGAAGGAACTGGAGAGACGTTTGGTAGGGCGTGGAACAGAGACAATGGAAGTGATAGCTTCACGCATGAAACGTGCTACGGAAGAAGCGGAGATAATGAGTGCTTACGACTATATTGTCGTAAATGATGAATTGGATATTTGCGTGAAGGAAACGCATAATATTATACAGAGCGAACATAACAGAGTATTTCGCAACAAGGATTTTATGAATCAAATAGAAGAAGAATTAAAAGGAAAATCGAAAGGAGAATAAGATTATGTTACACCCATCATATACAGATTTGATGAAAGTAGTAAACCAAGATGTAGAGGAAGGTGCAACAAAGATTGTAAACAGCCGTTATTCTATCGTGCTTGCTACATCTAAAAGAGCAAGACAGTTAATTGACGGAGATACACCTTTAGTTCATACAAAAGACGGAGAGAAACCGTTATCAATTGCCATTGATGAATTGAACAATGGAAAGATTAAGATTATTGCAGAAGATTCAGAACAATAAGAAAAGCAAAGGGCAGATGCCATGGAGGTATCTGCCCTGTTAGGTATAGAGGAGAAAACGAATGAACATATTATTTATTTCACTTGGGTGCGATAAAAATCTGGTAGATACGGAAGTAATGCTGGGATTGCTGGCTTCAAAGGGGCATCAGATGGTCAATGATGAAATGGAAGCCGATGTTATTGTAATTAATACGTGCTGCTTTATTCACGATGCGAAAGAAGAGAGTATTCAAAACATTTTAGAGATGGCAGAGTTGAAAAAAGAGGGGCGTCTGAAAGCGCTAATTGTGACCGGGTGTCTTGCGCAGAGGTATAAAGAAGAAATTATCGAAGAGATTCCGGAGGTAGATGCGGTTCTCGGTACAACTTCGTATGATAAAATATTGGAGGCGATTGATGAGGCGTTGGAAGGCAGGCACTGTGTGGAGATGACTGACATTGACGCTCTTCCTCTTGTGCAGTCAAATCGTCTTGTGACAACGGGAGGACATTTCGCTTATCTGAAGATTGCAGAAGGGTGTGATAAACACTGCACATATTGTATTATTCCGAAGATACGTGGAAATTTCCGAAGTGTTCCTATGGAAAGACTTTTAAAAGAAGCAGAAGGGCTGGCAGAACAGGGTGTAAAAGAATTGATTTTAGTTGCACAGGAAACAACGCTCTACGGAAAAGATATTTACGGAGAAAAATCTTTACACAAATTATTGAAAGAACTGTGTAAAGTTTCCGGCATACAGTGGATTCGTATTCTGTATTGCTATCCGGAAGAGATTACGGACGAATTGATTCAGGTAATGAAAGAGGAAAAGAAAATCTGTCATTATTTGGATTTGCCTATCCAGCATGCCAGCGATGAGATATTAAAGCGTATGGGAAGACGCACATCGAAAGCGCAGTTGAAAGAAATCATTGGAAAACTGAGGGAAGAAATTCCGGATATTACTCTTCGCACCACTTTGATTACAGGATTTCCGGGAGAAACGAAGGAACAGCATGAGGAATTGATGGAGTTTGTAGATGAGATGGAATTTGACCGCCTGGGAGTGTTCACATATTCTCCTGAGGAAGATACTCCGGCTGCCCTTATGGACAATCAAATAGAGGAAGAGGTCAAAGAGGACAGACAGGCAGAGTTGATGGAACTGCAGCAGGACATCGCTTTTGATCTGGCGGAAGATATGATCGGGAAAGAAGTGCTTGTTCTCATCGAAGGAAAAGTGGCAGATGAAAATGCCTATGTGGGAAGAACATACAAAGATGCACCGAATGTGGACGGGCTTATCTTTGTCAACACAGAGGAAGAACTGATGTCAGGAGATTTCGCAAAAGTAAGAGTGACGGGTGCATTAGAATATGATTTGATAGGAGAGATTGTATAATGAATTTACCAAACAAGTTGACAGTAATAAGAGTGATAATGATTATTCCGTTTGTTGTATTTATGTTAAATACAGGCATTGCGGGTGACGCAAGTAAATGGATTGCAGTCGGTATATTTATTGTGGCAAGTCTCACGGATTTATTGGACGGAAAGATTGCAAGAAAATATAATTTAGTTACAAATTTTGGAAAGTTTATGGATCCTCTTGCAGATAAACTGCTCGTCGGGGCGGCAATGATCTGTTTAGTTGAAATGGGGAGACTTCAGGCATGGATTGTCATTATTATCATCAGCCGCGAGTTTATTATAAGCGGTTTCCGTCTTGTGGCTTCCGATAATGGTATTGTTATTGCGGCGAGTTACTGGGGGAAATTTAAAACAACATTCCAAATGCTTATGATTATTTTCCTAATCATTGACTTAGGCGGAGTGTTTGCTACAGTGGAAACAGCATTGATTTATATTTCCCTTGCACTCACAATTATTTCCCTTATAGACTATATTGCCAAAAATAAACAGGTATTGACACAGGGTGGTATGTAAAATGGATTTAGAAGAAATTATCGTGCAGAAACTGACGGAAAAAAAGTGGAAAATTACTACTGCGGAATCATGCACGGGTGGACTGCTGGCAGGAAGAATTTTAAATGTGTCAGGGGCGTCCTCTGTATATGAAGAGGGGCATATTACTTACTCGAATGAGGCGAAAGAAAAGATTTTAAATGTTTGCCACGATACGTTGGAAAAATATGGTGCAGTCAGCGCTGAGACAGCTAAAGAAATGGCTGTCGGGGCGGCGGCAACTGCCAACGCAGAGGTGGCGCTCAGCACAACGGGAATTGCAGGTCCTACGGGTGGGACAAAGGATAAACCGGTCGGGCTGATTTATATTGCCTGCTATATTTTAGGGCAGGTGTACAGTAAAGAATTGCGGCTAAAAGGCACGAGGGAAGAAAACCGTGCGGAGACTGTGGAGGAGGCATTAAAACTGTTTCTTGACAGTCTTCCGGAACAATAAAAACAGTATAGTCATATTCAACAATGATTTATAAAAATAAGACAAACTATAGCGTAGATTGTCGAATTATAAAAAAATGTGAAAAAGATATAGACTAAAAGTTAAGTTTGTGAGAAAATAAAGACATATATGGTGTTAAAGATATAACGAACACTGTTAAAGAAAAAATCATACAGAGTTGAAAGGAGTTTTATCATGATTTATTCACATGAAGTACAAACAATGTGTCCAGTTGCTCAAGGCGTTAATCACGGACCAGCTCCAATCCCAGAAGAAGCAAAATGGGTAAAAGCAAAAGAAGTAAAAGATATTTCAGGTTTAACACACGGTGTAGGCTGGTGTGCACCTCAGCAGGGAGCCTGTAAATTAACATTAAACGTAAAAGAAGGTATCATTCAGGAAGCATTGGTAGAAACTATCGGCTGTTCAGGAATGACTCACTCAGCAGCAATGGCTTCTGAAATTCTTCCGGGAAAAACAATCTTAGAAGCATTGAACACAGACTTAGTTTGTGATGCCATCAACACAGCAATGAGAGAATTATTCTTACAGATCGTTTACGGACGTACACAGAGTGCATTCTCAGAAGATGGACTTCCGGTAGGAGCAGGTCTTGAAGATTTAGGAAAAGGACTTCGTTCTCAGGTTGGTACAATGTACGGAACATTAGCAAAAGGACCTCGTTATCTTGAAATGGCTGAAGGTTATGTAACAGGTATCGCTTTAGATGAAAACGATGAAATCATCGGATACCAGTTCGTAAGTCTTGGAAAATTAACAGACTTTATCAAAAAAGGCGATGACCCTAACACAGCATGGGAAAAAGCAAAAGGACAGTATGGTCGTGTTGCTGATGCTGTTAAGATTATCGATCCAAGAGCAGAGTAAGAGAAGGAGGACGTAAAAATGGCATTATTTGAATCATATGAAAGACGTATTGATAAAATCAATAGCGTATTAAATAGTTATGGTATCGCTTCTATCGAAGAGGCAGAAAAAATCACAAAAGACGCTGGACTTAATGTTTATGACCAGATTAAAGGAATTCAGCCAATCTGTTTTGAAAACGCTTGCTGGGCTTACATTGTAGGTGCTGCAATCGCAATTAAAAAAGACTGCAGAAGAGCTGCTGACGCTGCTGCTGCAATCGGAGAAGGTCTTCAGGCTTTCTGTATTCCGGGTTCAGTTGCTGACCAGCGTAAAGTTGGTTTAGGACATGGTAACTTAGGGAAAATGTTACTTGAAGAAGATACAGATTGTTTCGCATTCTTAGCAGGACATGAATCATTCGCTGCTGCTGAAGGTGCTATCGGTATCGCTGAAAAAGCAAACAAAGTTCGTAAAAAACCATTACGTGTTATTTTAAATGGTCTTGGAAAAGACGCAGCACAGATTATCTCAAGAATCAACGGATTTACATTTGTTGAGACAGAGATGGATTACTACACAGGAGAAGTTAAAGAAGTATTCAGAAAATCATACTCTGACGGACTTCGTTCTAAAGTAAACTGCTATGGTGCTAACGATGTAACAGAAGGTGTTGCAATCATGCACAAAGAAGGTGTTGATGTATCTATCACAGGTAACTCAACAAACCCAACACGTTTCCAGCACCCGGTAGCAGGTACATACAAAAAAGAATGTATCGAACAGGGTAAAAAATACTTCTCAGTAGCATCTGGCGGTGGTACAGGACGTACACTTCACCCGGATAACATGGCTGCAGGTCCTGCTTCATACGGTATGACAGATACTATGGGACGTATGCATTCTGACGCTCAGTTTGCAGGTTCTTCGTCAGTACCTGCTCACGTAGAAATGATGGGACTTATCGGTGCAGGTAACAACCCAATGGTTGGTATGACAGTTGCAGTTGCAGTTTCTATTCAGGAAGCAGCAGAAGAAGGAAGATTCTAATAGCAATTATATACGGTGAAAAAAGACACATCTGCGGGTGTGTCTTTTTCTATAGAAAAAGAGTTTCGTTAGGAGTGAGAAGATGAAACATATGTGGGAAAAAGACGGTTATCTGATCAGACTGGCAGAAGAGAAAGATAAGGAAGCATATTATGACGAGAATTTTAATCCGCTGGATAAGACAGTTGCACGATTTACAGGCTGTAAGGAAGAGTTTACAAGGGAAGAGGTGATTTCTTTCTATGAAAAATGTCTGACTGATGATGAGAGATACGACTTTCTTATTTTCTCTCCGGAGGGAAAGATTGTAGGTGAGAGTGTGATTAATGAGATAGATTGGAATGTGAGAAGCGCCAACTACCGCATTTGCATTTTTAAACCGACGGAAAGAGGAAAGGGAATCGGAGGCTGGGCAGTTGAAACGGCAGTCCGTTTTGCATTTGAAGAATTAAATTTACATCGTTTGGAATTGGACGTGTATTCTTTCAATAAAAGAGCCATGCATTTGTATGAAAAAAGTGGATTTAAAGTGGAAGGAATTCACAGAGATGCAATTTTGGACGGGGAAGAATATGCCGACGATATTCTTATGTCTATTTTGGAGAATGAATGGAATATGATAAAATAGCACAAAATTTGCTCGAAATTACACGCAAAATAAGAAAAAAATAAATAATACACTTTACTTTGTGTTAGTCAAATGATATAATGAATAAAAAGAGTGTGTCTTGATATGTAGATATATTCGATAAAACAAGTGGAAAGAAAGGAAAGGTTATGAAAAGAAGACAAGTAGTTAGTTTAATACTGGCGACAGCCCTTGTAGGTTCAAGTGTTTTTTCGGGAACGGCAACTCTTAATGTTTCTGCAAAAACAAAAGAAGGTGTAACAGCGGAAGATTTATCAGACAACAAGACAAAAGCACCGGAAAAAGATAAGGCAATACCAAGTACCAATCAGTACGAATATCAGAAAGATGAATTGGCTGCATTTTGTCATTTTGGTATGAATACTTTTACAGGAAGCGAGTGGGGAAAGGGTAAGGAGAAACCAGAGCAGTTTGCATTAAAAGAAAACTTTGATGCAGAGACACTGGTAAAGACTCTCCACGATGCAGGATTTAAGAAATTGATTGTTACGGCAAAACATCATGACGGATTTTGTATTTGGCCAAGTAAACATACAACACATGATACAGAGACTGCAGGATATAAAGGAGATGTGTTGGCAGAAATTTCGGCAGCTTGTTCCAAAGTAGATATGGATATGGGACTTTACCTCTCGCCGTGGGACGTGAATGCGAAGAGTTATGGTTATTATGACAAAGATGGAAATCCACTCTGTGACAAAAATGGAAATCCATTAAATGGAAAGACCTGGAAAGAAGTAGAAGAATTAGATGTCGATGACTACAATGAGTACTACAACAATCAGTTGGAAGAGATTCTTGGCAATGATAAATACGGAAATAAAGGTCATTTCGTAGAAGTTTGGATGGACGGGGCAAAAGGCTCGGGTTCTGCCGTTCAGAATTATACTTTTGAAAAATGGTTTGATACTATCCAAAAATACGAAGGCAAAAAAGGTGGAAAATACAAAGATGACTGTATGTTATTCGGTGCGGAAGCATATACAACAGTTCGCTGGATTGGAAACGAAAATGGTTTTGCTGACACGGAAACATGGTCAAAATCAAAAGTAAATAAGAAAAATAATACCATTGACAGTAATACGCAAAATGGATATACAAAAGGATTTGCAGACGGTAATCAGTGGACGGTTCCTGAAGCGGACGCCCGTATTACATCAGGCTGGTTCTGGGGAGAGAACAAAAAGACACCGAAAGACATGAAAGCGCTGTCAGAAATGTATTTCCGTTCTGTAGGTCACAATGCTCCGCTTTTATTGAATGTGCCGCCAAATAAAGAAGGTAAAGTGGATGCGGCGATTTTAAACCGTGTGGCTGAATTTGGAAAAGGAATTCGCGATACATTTAAAAATAACTTGGCAAAAGATGCGAAAGTAACGGCAAGTACGGTTCGTGGAAACGATACAAAATTCTCTCCACAGAATGTCTTGGACGGAAAAGACGATACATATTGGACAGTTGATGATGACAAAAATACAGGTACGCTTACAATCGATTTAGGCGGAGTAAAAACATTTGATGTCGTATCTATCGAGGAATCAATTGAATTTGGGCAGAGAATCGGTTCGTACAAAGTAGAGTATGAGACGGAAAAAGGAGAATGGAAAAAATTTGATGAAGGTAAAACAATCGGAGCCAAACGTCTCAGCAGAAAAAATACCGTAAAGGGACAGAAAGTCCGCATCACTGTTACCGCAGATGAGAAGGCGGAACATAAAGTGCCAATGATAAGTGAAGTTGGTGTGTATAAAGCGACAGATGATATGGCGCTTGGGAACGGTATTCCGGAAGGATTAACAATAACAGATGATAGACAATTTACAGCAAATGGCTGGACACAGGAATCAGGGGATCAGTTTATTGAAGGAACAGGAATGTGGTGTGGTCCTAACAAGGAAGCAACAGTTAAGTTCCAAGGAACGAAGGCGTGGCTTGTAGGAACAGTTGATCCAAATCACGGTCCGGCAGACATTTATATTGACAATAAAAAGGTAGCGTCAATCAATACAAAGGGAACGACGAGAAAACTTGGAGAGAAAATTTTCGAATCGGAAACTTTGGAAGATAAAGAACATACATTAAAGATTGTCAATACGGGAACAGGAAAAGAGGCAATAGGCGTTGACGCTTTACTCTCCCTGAACAATGGCGGAAAAGGTATGCTGGATATTGAATATCCTTCTTACCGTGTAAATGAAGACAGTAAAGTGCCAATCAAAGTAAAACGTGTTGGTGGAACAAAAGGGGAAACAAAAGTGAGATTCCAGGTAAATCCGGGTAGTGCATGGCAGGATCATTTTGATGCAGACGGAAATATGGAATTGACATTTAAAGACGGACAGGCAGAGGCAGAAGCATATGTGACGACAAAACGTGTGCCTGCAAAAACAGGAGATTTGTCTTTTACGGCAGAGTTGGTAAATCCGACCAATCAGGTTCTTGTCGGATTTAACACACCTTCACGTATCACGATTGCAGATTCGGAAGAGTTTGATAAAGCAGCGTTAGAGAAGAAGTTAAATGATGTAAAGAAAGCAAACTATAAAGAAGAGGACTACACGGCAGCGAGTTACGAAGCGTTGCAGGAAGCCGTTCGGTTTGCTGAAAAAGTAGTGAAAAAAGCAAAACCATCTGCACAGGAATGTGCCGAAGCAGTCGGAAAATTGGACGCGGCAGTATTGAGTCTTGCAAAGAGAACAACTTACACGGAAAAAGATCCGTATCAGTTGCCTAAGAGAAAAGGAAGCAAGAAGAATTTGGAAGCAGAATACTTTATTTTAGATAAGGGAACATCTGCAGAAAACAAACATGTTCGCATTCAGCAGGATAAAAATGCAAGCAATGGTTCAAAAGTAGGCTGGTTTGAGGAAGGAAATAAAATTAAACTTCCATTCTATGCAGAAAAAGAAGGAACATACACATTTAAAGCGAGAGTACAGAGCGGACGAAAAGCAGATAATCCAAATGCACTAAACTGGTCAGGTACAAATGTACAATCAGGAACTCTTGATGTTCACAATGATGGAAAAGACAGTGAATATAAAGAAGTTACATTTGATGTGAAGGTAACAAAAGCAGGAGCAGGTGAACTTGTATTCACAGCAGACAAAAAAGGTTCTCCAAATTTGGATAAATTTGAAGTGACAGCAAAAGATGTTGTTATGGGCAAATTTGATATTACCGCGTCGGCAGGAGAAAATGGAAAAATTTCACCTTCAGAGAAAGTAGAAGTGGACGAAGGCGTAAACAAAGAATTTACAATGCAGCCGGACGCAGGATACATGGTAAAAGATGTGTTGGTTGACGGCAAATCAGTTGGAAATGTTTCAAAATACACATTTACAGATGTCGATGCAAACCATACAATTCAGGTGGAATTTGAAAAAGAAAAAATTGTGGCAGAGAACCGATTTGAATTCCCTGTAGAAGGTGAAAAGACATTGGAAGCGGAAAGACTGGAACTTCACAATACAGGCGACAACGAAACATGGAAATTAGAAGTGGCTAATGGCGACTGGGCAAGCAACGGAAAATTCATCAACTCATTAAATAAAGGCGATGAAGTGAAACTGTATTACAATGCCGAAAAACTGGGAGATTATGCGGTTATCGTTACATACAGAAGCGGTTCAGCAGAAAATGGCTTTTCATGGAGTGAAAAAGATGGAAAGATTGAAAGCGGAACGGCAACAGTAGGCGCTACAGATTCAGCAAAAGAAACGCATCAGAAGGAAATTACATTTAAAGTAAAAACAGCGGGAGAAGGTGTTTTAACTATCAAAGCGGGTGACAAAAATGCTCCGCAGATTGATAAGTTTGACATTGTAAGTCCTGAAGAAGTATTAAATGTTTCTGAGTTGGAAAAAGCAATTGCAGATGGCGACAACATTGTTCTTGACAATTACAAGGACGGCGCTGAAAAAGATGCGTTTGTAAAAGCATTAAAAGAAGCAAAAGATATTTTGGCGAAAGCAAAAGACGGAAAATGTACACAGGAAGAAATCAATAATGCAACAAAATCATTGAATGATGCTATGGAAGGTTTGGAAGAAAAAGAACAAACTCCTGCACCGGATAAGAGCGCTTTGAAAAAGGCAATTGATAAGGCGGAAGCATTAGATTTAACAAAATATCAGGACGGCGCTGAAAAAGATATGTTTGTAAAAGCGTTGGAAAATGCAAAATCCGTTTATGGAAATGATAAGGCAACGGAAGAAGAGATTTCTAAAGCGACATTAGAATTGAACAGAGCAATGGGTAACTTAAAACCGGTTGAGTCATCTAATGGCGGTAATGAGGGCAATGGCGGAAGTGGAAACCAGGGCGGAGACGGACAAAATCCATCGGGAGATGGCAATAAACCATCTGCGCCGGTTAAAACAGGCGATACGGCAGAACCATTTGGCTATATGGCGGGAATGGCGGCAGGACTTGCGGCTGTTGTAGCAATTCTTAGAAAAAGAAAATAATGAATGAAGAAAAAGGCGGAAATATTTTCTGCCTTTTTTCTGTTTTGGTTGAATAACGATTTGTTTGTATGCTATACTCATACAGAGGTGAAGATATGATAAATAAAAGGGAATTCCTGAAAGAGTACAATATCACGGAACAAGAGTTTCGCGAGGCGGAAATGGAGTGGAGTGAATTAGAGGCTATCTATGCTAACTATAAGGAGATTGAAGATAAGTTGAGAAGGCTTGGCAAAGAGTTTGTCAATGACTATCTGTATGATATAGAGAGGGCAGGAATACACTCTTACCGATATAGAACAAAGGCTGCAGGTCATTTGATAGAGAAGATTATCCGAAAGAGAAGAGAGGCAAAGGAAAAATATGCAGAAATTAACAGGGATAATTATTACAAGTATAATACGGATTTAATCGGAATCCGTGTGCTTTTCCTATATCGTGAAGACTGGGTTCATTTTCATCATTATATTACAACTGTTTTTGAAAATAATCCGGACTGTTATGTTGTGGACAGACTTCATGACTTTGATGAGGATATAACACATAATTATATTGCGGAGCGACCGAAAGTTTATAAGCGTTCGGGGGACAGCCGCATCTATGATGAGAATCTGATTGAGATTAAGGCGGGCGGTATTTACCGTTCACTGCACTATATTATTAAGTACAAAGGATATTATGTGGAGATTCAGGGGAGAACACTTTTTGAGGAAGGTTGGAGTGAAGTGGATCATGACATTGTCTATCCGTATTTTCAGGATGATGCAATGCTGAAAGATTTTTCCACACTGCTCAATCGACTGTCGGGAATGGCAGATGAGATGAGTTCCTATTTCCGCAGAATGAAAATGGAGAGGGAGGCCGAAAGGTTTCTGAAAGAAGATTAACAGGTGAACAATGCTTATATAGTTCCATAATTGGTTGGACGTTTCTACAAACTACCGTAATAGTTTACTATAAGCCTTGCAAAAGGCGAAAGACTATCTGACGGTAGTTTTTTGCTGCATAGAAAAGAAGAACGGAGAGTGAATATATGAGTACATTTGTATTAAAAGGAAACATTTGTTTTAGCAAAAATCAAACAGAACTTGTAACGGCAGAAAACAGTTATCTCGTCTGTGAAAACGGGATATGCAAAGGAGTCTTTCAATCTTTACCGGAAAAATACAAAAATCTTCCGTGTCATGACTATGGTAACAAACTTATTATTCCGGGATTAACGGACTTGCATGTCCATGCCCCGCAATACACATTTCGCGGACTTGGAATGGATTTAGAATTAATTGATTGGCTAAATGCGCATACGTTCAGGGAAGAGGCGAAATATGCGGACTTAGAATATGCCGGGAAAGCCTATGAGATTTTTGTGGACGACTTGATGAAGAGTGCTACAACCCGCGCCTGTATTTTCGGGACAATCCATAACGAGGCAACATTAGTACTGATGGAAATGTTGGAAAGAAGAGGGTTTAAGGGATATGTCGGAAAAGTGAATATGGATAGAAACAGTCCGGAAGAACTGTGTGAAGAAAATGACAGTGTGTCGGCACAGAGGACAATCGAGTGGATAGAGGAAGCGCAAAAACGTTTTTGTAAAATGAGACCGATTTTAACTCCGCGATT
This sequence comes from Faecalimonas hominis, assembly GCF_054660755.1. Taxonomy (NCBI): domain Bacteria; kingdom Bacillati; phylum Bacillota; class Clostridia; order Lachnospirales; family Lachnospiraceae; genus Faecalimonas; species Faecalimonas hominis. The sequence continues at coordinate 6,132 of NZ_BAAHSH010000057.1, read as the reverse complement.
CATTCCTACATGCTCAGACGGATTAATGAAAAAACTGGCGGACATACAGGAAAAGTATCATTTGCCGGTGCAATCCCATCTGTCAGAGAATATGGGAGAAATCGAGTGGGTACGGGAACTCTGTCCGAACACAGGATTTTACGGAGAGGCATACAGTCAATTTGGTATGTTTGGAAATAAGTATCCCGCCATTATGGCGCACTGTGTGCATAGCACGGAAGAAGAAATGGAATTAATGGCGAAACAAAATGTATTTATTGCACATTGCCCGCAATCCAACACAAACCTTTCCTCAGGCGTTGCGCCAATTCGAAAATATTTGGATATGGGTATAAAAATGGGATTGGGAAGTGACGTGGCAGGCGGATTTGATCTATCTATTTTCAGAGCGATGGCAGATGCCCTCCAGGTTTCAAAGTTAAGATGGAGATTACTGGACACTGACCTTACTCCGCTAAAAGTAGAAGAAGCATTCTATTTAGCAACAAAAGGGGGAGGACAGTTCTTTGGAAAAGTGGGAAGTTTTGAAGACGGGTTTGAATTCGATGCGGTTGTATTGGACGATTCTTCCTTAAGAACAATGAGGGAATTAAACGTTAAAGAAAGGATAGAGCGTCTTATCTATTTGGCGGACGACAGATGTGTAGTGGATAAATATATTGCCGGTGAAAATGTGAAATAAGTGTGAACGGGGACGTAGTATTTTTAAGTTTTACTACGTCCCCGTTCACACTTATTTCACATTATTCAGTTACAAAGATGAATTTGACTTCTCCGTCCATGTCATCAGAGATTCCTGAGAAATTCTTATAGTTTTTAGAACTGTCTAAAATTGTGTTTACTTTATCCAAAAGACCGTCGATATCACCGTCAAATACACTGACAAGTTTTTCGATACCTTCTTTGTTGAATTTAATCATACCGTCATTTAAAGCGACAGCGCCTGCATCAAGTTTTTTAACACCATCAATGAGAGCGGAAGAGCCCTGATTTAATGTGTTTAATCCGGAAACAAGAGAACCTGCACCGGCATCTAATTGAGAAGCACCGGCTGAAAGTTGTGCAGCACCTTTGTGTAATTCTTTTGCACCGGAATTGGCGATTATCATCTTTTCGTTAAGTGTGGCAGCACCGCTGTTTACCTGCGAAGCGCCGTCAGCCAGTTGGTTTAATCCGTTTGCTAAACCATTTTTTCCGCCAATACCTTCACGGAGTTGTGAAGTTCCGTTTTTAAGTGTGGAAACACCGCCGTTTATCTGTGCGATTAATCCTGACTTAGAGTCTGTAACCTTCGCATCTAATTCTTTTGCACCCTGTGCTAACTGAGTTGTTCCTGCATTGATTTTTGTCATGTTGCCTGCCACATTATCTACGATAGCGCTGGTTGTTTTTGTTCCGGCTACAACCTGTTTTAACAATTCCTGTGTGTTTGCGAGTGCTTTGTTTTGTTCAGATGTCTGAGACTGTATCTGCTTATCTAACTGAGCAGCGGAAGTCTGACGGGTCTGTTTGTCTTTTTCCAGAGAAGTAATGCTTGCCTGAATAGATGCTTTTACATCTTCAGGAAGATCTTCCCGATTTAATAAACTCTTCAAAGAAGAAATTGCCTTATCTGTCTCTCCGTTACCTTTTGCAACCGTTTCTGCGGATACGGTTGTGTTGGACGACGACTGCATGCTCTTGGCAAGTGCATCGGCAGCATCAGCAGTGTCTTTTGCGATTTTACTTAAACTTTTTCCGCCTGTTTCTGTTGTTCCTTTGTTCATTACATCATTTACTGCTGAAATGCTTGCTTTTAATCCGGGTTGAGCAGAAGTGAGAGGGCTGTTTAATCTTGCGTCCAACTGCTGTACGCCCTGCGCCAGCGCATTCATTCCCGGAGTCAGTTTGTTTTGCATATCGGCAACACCGTTATCTAACTGAACTGCGCCCGGAAGAAGAACAGATGATGTTTTTGATGAAGCGGAGGAAAGGCCTGCATTTATCTGAGAAGCACCTGCTTTTAAGGAATTTGTTCCTGACTGCAGTTGAGCCGTACCGCTTGCAAGACTCTGACTTCCGTTTACCAGTGATTTACTTCCGCCTGCAAGTGAAGAAGTTCCTTTCTTTAAAGTGTTTCCACCATTTACCAACTGATGAATACCGTCTGTCAATGTGCCGGAAGAAGAAAGGAGAGTATCAAGTCCTTTTCTTAATTCTCCGGAACCGTCAACTAACTGATTAGCTGAATCTTGAAGAGTTTTCATGGAATCTTTTAATTCAGAGAGACTGTCAAATTTGTCTGTTTCTAAATCGTTGAAAATATCATTTGTTGCAACTGTCATTCCCTCGGACAATTCGTAGTCCTTTACGTCTGCTTCCACTTCAAAGTAATCAGGAATATCAAGTTCTTTTACGTCCAACTGCTCATTTAAAGCGGGAAGTCCCATACCTAAAATGACATCGCGGTCACCGTCGGAGATTAACTTAGCATTTGTCAGTTTTATATTAGAAATTTTATCTGTATCAAAAATCAATCCGGTTACCATTGCAAATGGAACATATTCGCTTCCTGAAACTGTTTCGTTTGTATACTGGTAACGCATAACCAAATGACCGGATTTTCCTTTTAATTCTTTTGCAGTAATTTCTTTTCCGTCCAAAACATAAGTAACTTTAATTCCCACCGGGAGAGTCTGGGTTGTTGTACCCTGATAGCAGATGTCTTTATTGTCTGTATCCCAAATGATGGAATCCTGTTTCTTTGAAAATTTTTCTTCGCCTTTTACATTTTCGATATCGTTTAAGATAGAAGTATCTTTTAACTGCTCCATATCGTCAAGGTTTTTTAACTGGTCAGATACGGTGATGGAAGAAACGTTTCCGTTACCGTCAATTTTTGCATATACTGTTTCTGATTTAAACGGTTTTACATCAGAGGAAGCTGCCTCGGAAGTCTTTTCAGGAACTGTATTTTCAACAGTTTCAGTTGTTATGTTTTTATCATCTTTTGCGTAGGAAGGAGCAACAACTCCCAAACTTCCTACAACTAAAGCGCTGGCAGTAGCGATTGCTACGAGGGTTTTATAATCTCTATTTTTCATATCTATTACCTCCTATAAAGTTAAGCATTTGCTGTAGAGTTCTTTCTTGCTTCGATTTTTTTCAAATTCATATCTTTTGTAGTTGCACAGATTAATTTATCAAATAACATCAGCGCCGATGGTAAAATAAAGATAACGGTCAGCATACTGATGATTGCACCACGGGCCATTAAAGAGCAGAGCGCGGAAATCATATCGATATCTGAATATAATCCAACTCCAAATGTTGCGGCAAAGAATCCGAGCCCGGATACGATAACGGAACTAACGGAAGAGGAGAGAGCAATATAAATTGCTTCCTTTTTCACTTTTCCTTTGCAGCGTTCTTTTTTGTATCGCGTTGTCATTAAGATGGCATAGTCAACGGTCGCTCCCAACTGAATTGTACCGATAACAATAGAGGCTATAAACGGCATCTTCGTTCCGGTAAAATATGGAATACCCAAGTTAATGAAAATAGCAAATTCAATAACGGCAACCAGTATAACCGGTAAGGAAATAGACTTAAATACGACTGCGATAATAATGAAAATTGCTACAATGGAAATTGCACTTACAACTTTAAAGTCTTTATCCGTAATTGTAATCAGATCTTTTGTACATGGCGCTTCTCCGATTAACATTGCGGAGTGGTCATGGCTTTTAATAATTTTATTTAATTCAGTACACTGTTTATTTACTTCGTCTGTAGCTGCTTTATATTCAGACTGTACCAAAATCAGTTGCCAGTCCCCTTGTTTTAATGTCTCTGTCAGTTCAGACAGTACAACGTCACGAGGAATAGAAGAGCCAAGCAGGCTGTCAAGTCCGAGTGCAAATTTCACACCTTTTACGTCTGACATTTCGTTAAGCATCTCTTTTGCCTCTTTAGGTGAGAGGTTTGCGTCTGCAAGAACCATGTGTGTGGCATTCATATCAAATGTATTGCTTAATTTTTCATTTGCTTTAATGCTGTCTAAGTATTTTGGAAGAGTAGCATCTAAGTTATAGTAAACCTCTGCTTTTGTATATCCCCAAATAGCCGGAACTAATAAAATGAGGAAAATTACAGCAAATGTTTTGTAGTGGTCTGTAACAAAATGTGATGTTTTTTCCATTTTTGGTATAAGAGACCGGTGTGATGTTTTTTCAATCTGTTTATCAAAAATAAGAATAAACGAAGGAAGAATCGTTACACAACTGATTACTCCGAAAACAACTCCTTTAGCCATAACAATACCGAGGTCCCTGCCGAGTGTGAAACTCATAAAGCAAAGGGCGATAAATCCGGCAACTGTTGTTACGGAACTTCCGAGAACAGAAGAGAATGTGTTGGAAATGGCATGTGCCATAGCACGTTCTTTGTCATTTGGAAAACGTTCCTGATTTTCCTGGTAACTGTGCCATAGGAAAATGGAGTAGTCCATTGTAACACCAAGTTGTAAAACGGCGCTGAGCGCTTTTGTAATATAAGAAATCTCCCCTAGGAAATAATTCGTTCCCATATTATATACGATTGCCATTCCGATGCTTAACATGAAGAAAATCGGAAGAATCCAGCAGTTCGTACATAAAGCAAGAATAATGGAAGTAAGAACAGCCGCAATCAGTACATACATTGGTGTCTCTTTTTCAGACAGTGATTTAATGTCGGTTACAACAGAGGACATACTGCTCAGGTAACATTGTTTATTTGTCACTTTTCTAATTTGCGTAATAGCGTTCATTGTGTCATCGGCAGATGTTGTATCGTCAAAGAAGATAGCCATTAAAGTGGCGTCATCTTTTTGAAAAACATCTTTGATTTTATTAGGAAGGGCATCAATTGGAATGGACAGGTCTGCAAGTGAATCATACCAGATAACATCAGCAACACCGTCCACCTTTTCTATTTTCTTTTTCACATCGGAAACTTCTTTCGTACTCATGCCTTCCACGACTTCCATAGCGAAAGCACCTTTTCCAAAATCGTCCATTAAAATGTCCTGCCCCTTCATAGTATCTATATTATCAGGAAGATAATATAGAATGTCATAATTGACTCTGGTCTTAAAGTATCCTAAAGCGGAAGGGATTAGAAGTAAAAAACCTAAGATCAAAATGGCGACTCGGAATTTTACTATTTTTTTTCCTACTTTAACCATGAATAATTCCTCCTTTTAATAAACATGACTATTAGTCACTTTTTGAATATATGCAGTATACTGCAAAAATGACTACAAGTCAATAATTTTTGAATAAAAAGTTGACTATTAGTCATTTTGAAATTATAATAATAGAAACAACGGATAAAGAGGGAGATAGAAATGGGAAAAGTTGAAGAGAATAAACAACAGAAAGAAGATGCGCTGTTTGAAAGTGCATATGATTTGTTTATGACAAAAGGTATTGCGAAAACGTCCATACATGACATTGTACAAAATGCGGGGGTGGCAAAAGGAACGTTTTATCTATACTTTAAAGATAAGTATGAAATACGGGACAGGCTCATTGCTAAAACGGCAGGAAGATTGTTCCATTCAGCGAACAGGGAACTGGAAAAGGCGCAGATTCCTCAGTTTGAGGATAAGATTATTTTTATTGTAGACTATGTGTTAGACGAAATGCAGAAAAATAAGGCGGTATTACAGTTTGTGTCGAAAAATTTAAGTTGGGGTATTTTTAGACAGGCTATAGAAAGCAAAGAAGAAAATACGGGAGTAAAAGAACTGTTTTATAAATTGCTGGAGGAATCACCGGAAGTCAAACTGCAGGCACCGGAGACTATGTTGTTTCTTATTATAGAGTTGGCAAGTTCCACATCATACAGTACGATTTTAGAAAATGATCCGATTAGTTATGAAGAACTAAAACCATATTTGAATGCAAGTATCCGGGCGATTATAAGAAATCATATGTGTTAATCTTTTTTTTTTTCTCCAACTCTTCTTTTTATTTTTTTTTTCTTCTCCCTCTCTCTATTCATTTCATTTATTCCTTAATTCTTCCCCTTTTATTTTTTTTCCTTCCTTATTTTTTCTTTCTTTTCTATTTCCTCTTTTTTTTTTCTTTTTTTTCTTTTTCTTTTTCT
>NZ_BAAHSH010000056.1:0-1163 GCF_054660755.1 Faecalimonas hominis | reverse complement strand
AAAAAGAGTGAATAGTCGTTATGGTTCTATGGAGATTGAAGTTCCACAAGACAGAAAATCAACCTTTGAACCTCAAGTAGTAAAGAAACGTCAGAAAGACATTTCAGATATCGATCAGAAGATTATTTCTATGTATGCGAAAGGTATGACAACCCGGCAGATTTCAGAAACAATCGAAGATATTTATGGTTTTGAAACATCGGAAGGCTTTATATCAGATGTTACAGACAAGATTCTTCCACAGATTAAAGACTGGCAGAATCGGCCTTTAGATGAAGTTTATCCAATCCTGTATATTGATGCGATTCACTATTCTGTCCGTGATAATGGAGTGATCCGGAAGCTTGCAGCCTATGTGATTCTCGGGATAAATGCAGAAGGTAAGAAAGAAGTCCTTACCATCAGCATTGGAGAAAACGAAAGTTCAAAATATTGGCTTTCCGTATTAAACGAATTAAAAAATCGTGGTGTAAAAGATATCCTGATTATCTGTGCAGATGGGCTTACTGGTATCAAAGAAGCGATCTCTGCAGCATTTCCTAAGACAGAATATCAAAGATGTATCGTTCATCAAGTGAGAAATACCTTGAAGTATGTTCCAGAGAAAGACAGAAAAGCATTTGCCACAGATTTGAAAACGATATATCAGGCGGCTGATGAAAAGAAAGCTCTGGCAGCTTTAGATAGAGTGACAGAAAAATGGACTCCGAAATATCCAAATTCCATGAAACGCTGGAAGGATAACTGGGATGCTATTTCCCCGATTTTCAAGTTTTCAGCAACTGTTAGAAAGGTCATTTATACAACAAATGCCATTGAATCACTGAATTCCACTTATCGGAAACTGAACCGTCAGAGAAGCGTCTTTCCAAGCGATACAGCCCTTTTAAAAGCCCTTTATCTAGCTACCTTTGAAGCCACGAAAAAATGGACAGCAACGATCCGGAACTGGGCACAGGTCTATGGTGAACTGAGCATTATGTATGAGGGACGCTTACCCGAATAATAAAAAAGGTCAAAAAGACGGGCGGATTTCCCGCCTGCTATTGACATGCAATTTTGTAGCTGTTATATATAAGACAAAGGCGAAAAGCTGATTTTACTCAAGCCTTTCGCCTATCATTATCTAAAAAGTTCTTATTTACAGACTTTCCTTCATCTGT
>NZ_BAAHSH010000055.1:0-5179 GCF_054660755.1 Faecalimonas hominis | reverse complement strand
TTGACATAGGACCAGTAAAAATTAAAATAGGCTTAATTTTTATTGTTTTCTTCATTGATGACACCTCCTGCAAAATTTCAAATTTGTCTTTACCTTCATTATATCATGCTGTTATAAGCTTTGTCATTTCTTTTCCGGGTATAAAAAAAGCAGTTAATCCTAACTGCTTTATATGTAAGGAATTATAAAAACGCATACACTCAATATGATATAAAATATCCCAGATAATTGTTCCCCAAAGCATAATGATTATCATTCCTCACATAGATTATATTTTTACTTTTTTCATATCCTTATTATTAGAATAAGTTTCTCTCTTTTAACATTTCAAGAAATTCTTTATACCCAACACAGTCACAAGAAACTGTACAGATTTTTTTGTTTCCAACAAATATTTTTAATCCTATTTGCTCTTTTTCTATGCAATGTGAAATATCATTAAATGAAATTTCTCTTGTTCTTCCAACCGCAGGAGTAATGCGTAAATTATTACCGTCAATTACTACCTTATGTCTTTTTAAAGACCATGCACAAAATTCAATCAATAGAACGAAAATAGCAAAAACAACAGAGTGTCCAATAGTATTGTCAAATCCCATGAAAAATCCCAAAACTAATGCAATTCCTACCATTATCAATGAACAAACATGACATACTGTTTGATAGGCGTGTGATACAAAAACAGTATTTGTGAATTTTTCTTTTTTAGTCGCTTTTTGTGTCTTATCTAACACGAGAGAAATAACAGGGACAACGAATACAGCAAATATAATAGTTCTTATCATAAACAGCACTCCTTACAATTTCTAATTTTGTCTATTTTTTTCAGTATACCATACGAAATATCCTTTTGTTTGGGAAACTCCCCTCTTTTTCATTTAACCTAGAGTCACGTCCATAATCATCATAAGCACAAATCCAAGTGCAAATCCAACTGTTCCGCTGTTTGAATGCTCTCCTTCCGTCGTTTCCGGAATCAATTCCTCTATTACAACATAAATCATTGCCCCTGCTGCAAAAGATAAAATATACGGTAAAATCGATTCCAGCATATCCGCAAGAAAAAACATACATACAGCCGCAATCGGTTCAACAATTCCGGAAAGCGCTCCAAGTGTGAATGCTTTTCCCTTATTCATATTTGTTTCACTTCTTAACGGTATGGATATAATTGCTCCTTCCGGAAAATTTTGAATAGCAATCCCAATCGACAATGCAAACGCACCCATCAGTGTAATCTCTGCATTTTTGCTAACGATTCCGGCAAAAACAGCTCCTACTGCCATTCCCTCCGGAATATTATGCAGAGTGACAGCAAGTATGAGCATAGTTGTTTTCTTTAATTTCTTCGACAGCCCTTCCGGCTTATCTTCTCCTAAGTGCAGATGTGGAATCAACCGATCCAATAACAGTAAAAATCCTATTCCCAATAAAAATCCTGTTGATGCCGGAATAATTGACATCTTTCCCATTGTTTTTTCTGCCATGTCAAGCGCCGGAATCAGTAATGACCACACAGACGCAGCTACCATAACACCTGAAGCGAATCCTAATAAAGATTTCTGCACTATCGGTCTCAAATCTCTTTTTAAGAAAAATACACAACCGGCTCCTAATGTTGTACCTAAAAACGGAATTAAAATTCCAACCCATATATTACCCGTCATTTTTTCTTCCTTTCAATCAAAATATTCATCACAAATTTCTTTCACAACTAAAACAGGGTATCTTTCTACTGAAAAGCAGTCAATCCTAAGCCTAACCACTTGTATAGATGCAAAACTCCCTGTCGATAGTTAGTTGTGACTAACTATATTATACTTCTTATACTGAAAAAAGTAAATATGAAACTGGAAATTATTTGATTATGTGTGCTGTAATAATTGTGTAACTGTAAGAGTTAATTGTTATTTTAATATTATCAATTTCACAATACCAATTCTTTCCCTGCTTGTAGATATTGCACCCTTCATCTAGCACCCTATTCTTACACCACTCAACCACGTCATCGGTATCTAATTTGAGATTTTTCTTTATTCTACCAATTCCCATTTCCGTAGTATGAACTTTGTCTATATTGAATAACAAACCTTCTTTATCCATATGCTATCCCCCATAAATCTCGTTTTATTGCTACGTTCATTTTTCGATAAACCGGAAGTTTACTTCTCTAATAATTTCAAAAATCGCTTGTCGTTCATCTGTTCATTCGTGATGTAGTTGCCATCTAAAAACAATGCATATGTTGTGATTGGTGTCGGAGCTTTTTGTGCTTCCTCTTTACTCTGTAAATGAATTGTAGTGAATTGTATTGCTTTTTCTTTTGCAATCCCCTCAATCACAGGAACATACTTCGCATTAAATGGACATTGACTTGTATAATACAAAACATAACCCATTTCATCAGTATGGGGGTGTTTAGCACATTCTTTGAATTGTGGCAATGTGGCATTCTCTACGAATGCTAAATACCATAACTGAATACCGTTATCGGCTTCATCACATACTTGAAATCCTTTATGTTTCAGAAATTTAGGATCAGCTAAAAATGGCTTCTTCTTTGCCGCTGCTAAAATACACAAGCCTTTTTTACCTTTATTTTTACTGTCCTCAATACAGGCATTTAATAAATCGGCTGAATAACCATGCCCCTTAAATGAACCTGCAACCCATAAGCAATTAATATACATATAACCATCTGCTGAAATCGGATTCCATGCATTTTCAGCAGGGATATATTCAATAAAGCACTTTCCTCTTTCTGTGCTTTTCAGAAAAACCAAACCATCTTCAAATCGTTCTGACAGCCATGCTTTTTTTGAAGATACTTGAATGTCATTGTTATTAGAAATCGCACAGCATATATGTTCTTTTTCTATATTTTCGCTCGTCACCTTAATATATTCCATTATATAAAACCTCCACAAAAATTCAAAATTGTTTATTTCTTCTTTTTCGGCTTTGGAGTTGGTAACTCCTCATACATAGCATTAAACAGAGCTGCTAAAAATTCCTTATTGTCAACTTCATCTACCAACAACATTTCTTTTGCTCCCTCATAGGGTAATTCATACAGGGCTGTTGGCATATAACTAATTGCTGATTTTACTGCTTTGACAAGTAATCTATCATCATAAATACCGCCTACAATCTTACCTCGATAATATATAATAAATTCTCCCATCATGGCCCCATATGTAATTTCATCTAATTCAGATAACTGCCCTAAAATAAATTCCAAATATTGTTTACTTGACGCCATAATTCCCACTCCTAATTTCAAAATTTCTAGTATCATTATATGTTAACAATTTTTCTTACCGTATTTGCTGTCCGGATTGTAATCTCATTGCTTACCTTTGAGTTGGCAGTCTTTGACCACCAATTTGTCTTTTGATAATCTTTGCGGCTAAAAGACCAAAAAATCACGTTTTTATAATGATAAATTTTCTCATATGCTTCTTTAGGATTTCCAACTTCATTATAAAATCTGTCATAAGATATGGTTGGAAACATAAAAATAAGGTTATCATAGATTTCCTCGCTGCTGTCTCCCCACCATTCCGGAGCATTCTTTAATATCTCTTCCAGTTCCTCCTGCAAAATAACAAAAACTGGAATTTCCAACTCAAACTGTTTATTTATCATGAATCTTATTGCATTTGAAAGTTCCTCCTTGTTATCAATGCCACTGTCAAAGATAACATTGCCACTATTAAGATATGTAGAAACCGCTGTATATCCGAGTTCTATAAAACCTGCTTTCAGGTCAGACATCGTTATTCTGTTTTTGCCGCTTATATTAATTCCTCTTAATAATACAATATATCTTTTCATCTGACGATTCCCCCCTCTGATATTTTTTCAATATTCTGTATGAATATAATTATATCATAGCCTTATCGCACAGTCATTTTATTTTCTACAAATCATTTTTCTAAAACTTTAAATTTCCAGGTTATCCCACACAAGATAAATAGGATAAGTTTGAAGTTTTTGCAGAAAGATAGAGAAACTCTTTTCTTCCGGTGCAATGACAGGTATAAAACTGAGTTTCCTTATAACTTTGTAATTTTTAAACAGATGAAATTCGCCTATACAATATTTAGGTTTATATATGCAGGCTTTTCCATAATATTTATTACTCCTGCATGGCCGCACCCTATTATCAATACCGACTCATTTTCAGTAATGAGTAAATTTTGTTCATGTGAAAAATCATCTTTTCCTTGATAGGAACAGTTTAATTTCCTTTCAACTTTTAAAACATCATCGGCTAATATTTCTAGTTTCTCCGGTGTAAGTACAATTATTTTTCATTCAAATTTAAGGTCTGTATCTATAAATCACAAAACTGTCATCTGATGTATCCAACAAGTTCTTGTCGACCGTAAATTTCAAATTTCTTGGTTTCCCATCACTATTCAAACCAAACTGCTTACTAATTGAAAAATACTTTTCTTTTGTTATTTCATTTAATTCAATTATTACCATTTCAGAATACGATATAGAATGAGGTGTATTTCGTGCAGACAACTCATTGAACGGCTTTTTCAAATCCCATTCACCCATATCTTTAATAAAATGATTGCGCCATTTTACCATTTCATAGTCATTTGTTTTTCCCTGTTTTTTATCATGTATATACATAATAAACCAAATTCGATGATACTTATTTAGAGCGTCTGTCACTTTAGTTTCATCATTTAATAACGTATTTCCTCCGCCCTCACAAACTGCTTTTAAATCACCTATAAAATGGTATTTACAATGTGGAAAAGCCAAATCCAAACCCATTTTCCCGTATTCTGAAATAATTGATGGATTTTCACTTGTTGCTATATAGTCTGCGTACTCCGACGAATTATCATGAAAAAACTCACTGTAATACGCTTCTATAAGCCAGCCATTCCAAAGATTTTGTTTCCACATACCAAAACCTGTTTTATCCTTAAGGTCTTTCATATATGTAATGGCTTCTTTAGCCGTAATCCACTCATTCCAACGTATTTTTTCCTTATTTAATTTTTGAATTGCTGTAATGATCGGATTCCTTTCTTCTCTTTCAGCAGAAAAAAAGAATTCTTTTAAATACTCATTTTTTATTGCACCAACAATATTATTATTTTTGTCAACCTTTTCAAAATAGCCGTTTATATATCTATAAACCATTTTTGAT
>NZ_BAAHSH010000054.1:0-6935 GCF_054660755.1 Faecalimonas hominis | reverse complement strand
ACAGGTTCTACTACATGGCGACACTAAAATACCTTTAAACACAACAATGGAGCGGGATTTTTAAAATCCCACCCCAACTATTGACTTAGAACCGTTAAAAATACCGACAGCCATTTATGTGGCTGTCGGCATTTTTTATTTTTCAATATTTGCCTGCGCAAAGTAAATCGGTAAATGAAAATTTGGCGTCTCATTCTCAATCGGTGAAAAAGTTCCATAATGCTCAACTTCAGGACTTTCGGCAATTTTGTAAAAATTACAGTAAAATGTTTCGCCGTTTAAAATAGAATCGAAATCACAGATTTCTCTCAAAAGTTCTTCCGGAATCGTTACGGTAATCTCCCACTTATCTTCCCCAATTACAGACTTGCAGTTACTTTTTGCACACAACTCTTCTGAAATAAATGTTCTTCCTTTTCTTCCCTTTCCATATTTAGAGTACATTACTCCGTTGGAATTCATCTCAAAATTAATATACATTACATCATTGGAAAGTTTTTCACCCTTCTCCGGAAATGCCATAAAGATTTCCACTGTACTGTCCAGACATACACTGTCACGGTCTTTTGTGTATTCTCTCTTTGGATTGGATTCCTCACAGATGAATTTCACATAAATTCCCTTTCCTTCCAAATATCCTGCATACCCGTAAGTTTTCGGTTTATACACGTTCTTCCACTGGTAATTGTTTATTTCAAATAAGTTACATTTTTCAATATCTTGTTCTGTGCTGATTCTTTGAATGGTGTAATTCATTATTTTTCTCCCTGCTTCCATTATTTTATCTGTTTTTCATTATAGACCATGAAAGAGTAGTTTTCAAATAAAAAATTCAGCCTGATTTCTCAGGCCGAATTTTTCAACTCATGTTATGGGTTATTTATTTTCTTTTTTTGAATAGAAGTGCGATTGCTGCTCCTAATCCTGCAACTGTTGCCGTTAACGGAAGGACAGGTGCTTCATCTCCTGTTTTTACAGGTTTATTCGGTTTGCCCGGTTTAGAAGGTTTTCCTGTGTTTCCATTGTTTCCATTGCCGTTGCCGCTGTCGCTACCTTCACCTGTAGTAAGTCCATTTTCTGCAATATTTAATGCACTTATTGCCGCATCAACTTCTCCCTGAGTTGCATTTTCATTTTCATATACTTTTCTTGCATGGTTCAACGCATCTTCAAATTTCTTCCATGACTCATCAGTATATTTTCCCTGTGTATATTTGCTATACTTATCAATTGCGTCTTTCAATGCTGATTTGTCCGGTTTTCCAGGTTTTTCTACTGCAACTAAGTCTTTTACTGCATCTCCGAGGTTTGCAATAGCGAGAGCCACGTCATACTGAGTTGCTTCCGGATTCGCATTAACTGCTTTTGCTGCATCTAAGTATTTAATCATGTTGTTCCATGATTCTTCTGTATAGTTGTCTTTCTGAAGTTTTTCTGCTTCTGCAATTGCATTTGCTAAACCTGTTTTATCTACTTCCGGCTTTTCAGGAGTAAACGGTGTTGTCACACGAAGTTCTGCCGCTGCCGCAAACTGATTTGGTGTATTTCCACCTGTTTCCACAGCAATGAATTTTACATTTGTAACTCCTGTATATTCTTTATCAAATGCAATCTTCTGCCATTTTGTATCTGGAGAAACCTCTAAATCATCTGCAACTGTTGTCCATGTTTTTGCGTTGTCCGTACTAATCTGAATATCAACTTTTTTCAACTTACCATTTACATTTGCCGCACCCGAACGTGGAAGATATCTCATACCGTTTACAGTCTGTGCTTCTTTAAAGTTGAACTGATACCATGCATTTTTAATATCTGTATCAGAGTATTTTGTGTGCCAAAGTGTTCCTGCATTGTTGTCCTGTGCATATTTAGGATCACCTTCTGAAGTATTGTTTGGTTCAAAACTTCCTGCCTGTACTTCATAATTTTCTACAGTAATATCTCCTCTTTCATCAGACTCTGTTCCGCCTGCATATTTTAAGGATTCTATAGCACCTTTTAATTTGTAGTACGCATTTTCGATGTCCTTCTGTGAGTCTTTATCTTTGTTCAAAGCAACTTTTGCATTTATTAATGCGTCCTGTAATACTTTCCAGTCTGCCGGTAAATAATCTTCTGCTTTCAGTTGTTCTGCTTCTTTTACCAATGCTTCTAAGTCTGCTCTTGTCACATCTTCTTTCACTTCTTCGATTTTCAGGTTATCTAATACGAAGTCCTGATATCCGCCGAAGTTTGCAGCCGCTCCGCCTTTTCCCTGAAGATCCGCCGGTTTTGTTGTTGAATAAATACCGAACCATGTCTGTCCGTCTGTTGCGCCTGTAATCTCGAACTCATAAGTCTTCTCTGCTTTAGAACCCATTGCCATTTCTAATTCAGTTACTTTTTCGCTTCCTTTTACTTCGCCGTTGCCTACAACTACTCCGTAAATTCCATTTGAACCTGACTGGTAATCAAATGAAACTTTGTATGTTTTTCCTTCTTCAAAACGGAAGTTCTGAGGAATTGTCTGCATTACAAGGTTTCCTCTCTGGCAAAGACCATTTGCTTTTACTGACCAGTTAGAATCCGGATCGTTCTTTGTGAGAACATCGTCCATTTTCTTCACGTCCCAGCCTGCCTGAGTATATTTACCATGTAACTCTGAAAGATGAGTACGGTTATCTTCTACACCTTCGATTGCTCCGATAACGAATGGATATACACCCTGTACGTTGTCTTCAAAGTCCTGTTTCATTCCTGTTACATTTCCGTCTTTATCTTTCTTTAAGACGTCCATAGTTGTCTCTGTTACACGAACATCGTCGAAGTATGCGCTTCCATCTCCCGCTTCTTTTGCAAGAGTTAATGTCACTTTACCACTTTCAGGCGCTGTGAAGTATACATACATATTCTGGAAGTAACTTGTTCCGTCAACAGTTGCACTTGAATTGCTGTGTGTATATGCTTTTACATAGTTTTTCGCAATTGATTTTGTTGTGTAGTTTGAATCCAGTACTTTATCTCCGGATTTTACGGTTACGCTTGCTTTTGCATTACTTCTGTTATCCACACCAACTAATACGGCATATTTCTGTCCCGGTTTTAAGTCTGTTAATTCCTGAGTCATAGATACTTTGCCGTCTAATTTTAACATTGGGTTGCTGTACTGGCTCTTAGCAATTACCGCTTCGCCATTACCTGATTTTTCCCAATATTTCTTAAGTCCTGCATCACCTGTGTTGAATCCTGCATCTACGATGTGCATTCCTTCACTCCATGTGATCTTTAAGTTATCTTCTTTACCTCTGCATACAACATAAGGTGTCTGTGCTTTCGCTTCTAATGTGATTTTTCCTTCTTTTACAGGAACAGTTTTCTCATTTACTTTACCTAAATCTGTTAATTCA
This sequence comes from Faecalimonas hominis, assembly GCF_054660755.1. Lineage (NCBI taxonomy): Bacteria > Bacillati > Bacillota > Clostridia > Lachnospirales > Lachnospiraceae > Faecalimonas > Faecalimonas hominis. The sequence continues at coordinate 3,549 of NZ_BAAHSH010000054.1, read as the reverse complement.
TAAACTTTAACATCTTTTAAGTTTTTCCAGTTGTCCTGAAGTTCCCAAGTAGTTGTTCCGCCTTTTGTATTCCAGTGGTACATTTTTTCTTTGTCTTCAGATACTTTGTCCCCTGTTTCTGCGTCCCAATTCCATGGCACTAAGTAAGATTCTGTTCCGCCTTCTCCGTTATCACCTCTTGAAACTGCACCTGTCGCAATTACTTTATCATTTAAAGTCATTGTTCTGTCACGGTATTGAGGGTCAGTTGGATTGTCAGAACCTCTTTCGAGAACTAATGTACCCATGTCACCTTTTAGTGTAATTTTCGTTTCAGGTGTCCAAGTATATGATTGTCCCTTTGGATTAGTGTCGGTAAATGTTTTTCCATCTTCCCAATCCATGATTTCAAAGTGCTGGATAAATTTCGTTGTTAAATCATGTGTATATAAGTTTTGGATATACGCATCGTAATCGTTACGTCCCTGCCAGCCTTCAAAATCTTTCATGTTATATCCACCGAGAAGTGGCGCCATTGCTGCTCCTTTATATGAAGGATAATCACCTACCCATGAGTCTTTCTGGTGGTTGCGAAGGAAACGCATAACTTCACTGTTTTCACCTTTTAACTCGAAACCACCGTATGTAAGGTCAGTTGCCCAGTGCTGGAATGTCGAATCATACTCATTTGCAGAACCCCATTCAGTAGCCATACGCCAGCCATTGTCATTGATTTCTTTTGATAATTTACGTGTCTGCCATGAGTCATCACTACCACCTGTCCGATTTCCCCAAATATCTACGTAAACGAAATCCATGTTATCAACTTTTTCGTTCAAGTCATTGAAACGCTGTCTTCTGTGTCCTTCACCTAAGTCATAAACACTGTCAAGTCCAACGCCCTGATCTAACCAGTTCCAGCCGTAACGTAAATCACCTTTCTTATAGCTTCCATCGTTAGCATCTTTATCATGTCTTCTAACAGAATCGTCTGTAAAGGCTTTTGCTTCCGGATACATTTCTCCGGCATTGACATGGATACCGAATCTTGCTCCGTATTTTTTACCTTTTTCCATAAGTGTGTTCATGTCTTTTGCACCACCGATACGTTTTCCGATGTCAGCGTAATCAGGGTGACCTGAGTCATGACCTTCACTTCCGTAACCTTTCAAAAGTACGGACTGTCCTAAACCGTCTGTGTGCATTGCTACACGTTTTACGTTATCCAATGTTGTTAAGAATGGATTCTGAGCCTGTCCACCGAAGTTCATTGCAATACGCCATGCAACTAATTCAGGAACTTCCTCACTCTTATATGGATTGTGCATAATCTCTCTGAATGCAACTGCACCGTCCTGCCAGTCAACATTTTTATCACCGTTGATATTTCCGGCGATTGCTACTTTCATTGACGGCATTTCTGTTTCTTCTACAACATACTCTTTCTTGTAAAGGCTTCCGTCCGCTTTCTTCTTAGGAGCGCTTTCTACTGCTCTGTGATAATACCATTTTGTACTTCCAAGTCCCATGGATACATAGCCGTTTCCTTTTTCAACAGTGGACATAACCCTTGTATTGTGGCTACCGCCTGAAACACCTACGGCTTTCGCACTACCTTCATTTTCAGAGTTACTCCAAAGACCTGCACTTAACTCATTATTAGAAACAAATGCATACATATAATCCTGATTTTTCACCGGTGTACTGTCATTTACTTCTATATACGAGTCACCACTGATTGTTGTGTTAGAAGACATCAAAGCACCTTTTAAGTTTGCGCCTTCCTGTGTACTTCTTACAGAAATTAAACTGTGGTTTGGAATTTCGATTGTCTGGATTGCATTATCCTTAGTTTCTTTTACGCCTTCTTTTAAAAGGTTGTTTTTCACTTTTGTAATGTCAAAATGCACTTCATTTTTCTTTACTTTTAATTCTGCCGTGATTTCTGCGTCAACTTTTTTCTCGCCGTCAGCTTTTAACTTGATTACATATGTTGCTTTGTCGTCAGCGAAAGTTGCCTTTACATCATCTTTATTTAATTTGATTGCTACATCATTGATTTTGATTGTATCAAGTGCTTTAGTCTGTCCGTAGAATGTTTTTCCTTTGTTGTCACCTTGCATTTCGTATTTTACGACACTTGGGAAATTCTTTGCTACATATACGTCCATATCTTTTGAAGAAATTTTTTCCGTTTCTACTGCTGCTTCAGGCGCTAATTTAATGTCTGTTACTGTTGCTGTTGCTCCATTTACCGTAACGCTTCCTGTTGCAGTTTCAAATTCTTCTTTTGTAACTTCAACTGTATATGTACCATTTTTTAATTTTAAAGTATATTTTCCTTCAGCGTTTGTTGTTACTGTCTGGTCACCAACTTTTACAGTCGCTTTCTCTACAGCCTTTCCTTTATCATCGACAACTTTACCTGTTACATCGTAAGTTTTTGCTTCTTTCTGACTTGTGTAGTGGATATCTTTTAAGAACACATCAGTTCTATTATCCCCGAAACTCCCCGCTTTAATGGCAATTTTCTTTCCTAAGTTATCTTTAATTCCACTGAAATCTTCATTTGTAAGCACTGCCGTACCATTTAATTTCAATGTGGCTTTATAATCGCCTGTCCATTCAATTCGAACTTTTGTCTCTACATCTTTTCCTGGTGCTGCCTGTCCTACCTGTGCATAGTTTCCATTACCATTCTGATATTTTTGCCAGAACCAGCCACCATTATCATATCCTAAAAACATACCGTTTTTGTCTGTATTATATCCTAAATAAATACCAAAACGGTCTGCATTATTTTGGTCTTTATTTGTATTATTTGATTTCATTGTAAATTCAAAGTATCCCGGTTTTGTAAAGTCAAATTCCGTTGGATTTACAAACATTGCAGGGCGTTTTGAACCGCTAGGAGTTACGTCATTTCCGTTTCCTGAACCTGATTTTACATGTAACCAACCTTTTTCCACTGCACAAACAGAATCTGTTCCTACTTTATTATCTTCAGTCCATTGGTCATTTACTCCGTCTTCCAAAACGGCTTCTTTTTCCACTTTAGTGTTGTTTTTCTCTGCTGCCTGTACCATAGTTGGAGCGTTTAAATAGTATGTAGATTCTGCTACAGTTGGTACTGTCATACTGGCAACTAAGAGTAAACTAAGAACTTTTAAATTTCTCTTTTTCATAAATGTCTCCTTTCTTATTCATGCACATTACACAAATATTCTATATAATCATACTACAATCGTATATATTTTTTCAATTTTATTCCTCTATATTTATACTAGTGTGCTAATCTTTTCTACTATCGTACAAAAATTTCAAAACGACAAAAAGGATAGAAAAAAGCACTGGTATTTTGCACAATTTCTATCCTTTTTATTCTAATTTCATCTGTATATTTTTTTATTTTTCTTTCGTCATAATATACAATTTCCACTTTTAGGGGGATTTTATGGTTTATTTTTCCAAATATGTTGAAATGAATTCCATGGAATTCTACACATAAAAAAAGAAAGTCACATGACTTTCTTAGTATGTCTATTCAACAATTTTGGTGTACCTTCAAAA
>NZ_BAAHSH010000053.1:0-46114 GCF_054660755.1 Faecalimonas hominis | reverse complement strand
ATATGAACTTAAAGTCCTATGGCTTACCACCTCATACACGGTAGCCTAACATAACTTCTGATACCGTATAACCCTTGTAAAATCAAGGTTTTTCAACGATTAGCTTGTTATATCGTGATACTCCATAACACCTTAAATTTGCTAAGATTAAACCGTCCAATTAGCAAACTCTTAGCAAGGCAAGGTCTATCGCTTTGGTTCCCCACCAACGATTATCAACTACTTATAGGTCTATATTACTGCATAGTATGCCTTATGTCAAACCTTGAAATATAACAGAATACAGTCCCTCAACGCCATAGGCTCTCAACTTCCTATGGCGTTTTTTTATACCCATTTTTCAGAAAGGAGCCTATCCCATGAATTTAACTGAAAATGAAAAGAGAATGGTTTACCAAGTAGAAAGCACCTGCCAGGCAGCCATTCTGAACGAGATCGCCATGAATAAGCGATATGCCCCAAACCCGGAAATCCGGCAGACCGCAGAAAGCCTTTTGTCAAAACTGCGTCTGCTCTCTGACAAGGAGTGTATGGCTCTGGTAAATGATGTTCAGAAGAATTACCGCCTGCCGGGGAAAGCCCGAACCATCGGGGAAATGCTTGCAGAGGCAAGGCAGAAGTCCGGGGCGGAGAAACTGGCCGGCCATGACATTATGGCTCTGGAGCGTTTTGACCCTGACACCCGCCACATGATCGTCTTCGATGTTCTCTCCCATGAGTCCCCTATTGATTTCACTTATGTCCGTGGTGTCAGTGTAGATGATATATCCGTCAATCGCCATCTTCCGCAGATAAGCCCCATACCGTTGTGTGGGGAGCAGTTTCATCTTTTCATCTATCAGCCCTTTTTCCTCGGCTGTCACCCAAAACTTCATCTGAATATTTCTCTTTCGGTTCGCCATCGGTTTCCTCCGTTCTTCTAAGGGTTTGGGATTATCCCAACAAGCATTTTTCATTTTCGGGCAAAGGACCTGAAAATTAGAAAAATCGCAAACGGGTACTCGTTTGCTGTGCTTGCTGTTCTTTAGTTCTTCGTACTTAGGTAATCCCGAAAACCTCCGTTTGGCTACCGAAAATGCAAAGAAAAAGCGCTACAAACTTCATTCGTTCATAGCGTTTCTCATTCTCTGTCCAGTTGTGTCAGGAGCATGGTTACTCCCCTTTTTCTCTGGCATCCAACACGGCTTGTACGGTGGCAATGATAATTCCGATTTCCCGATCGGTCAATTCATCTGCCAGAGCGTCAAGCTGTCGGCGCAACGTAGTTTTCCCATATGTCGTATCCCCAAAAAGAAATTGATCCACGGAGATATGATAGCGGGACATGAGCTCAAAAAAGATTTGGAGGCTCGGATGTTGTCCCTTATTCTCAATATTGGCGAGATAGCGGGGAGAAAGATACATCTCATCACCTACTTTGTTACGAGACTCCTTCTGTCCTGTCCTCGCCGCCTTAATTGCTGACCCATAGGGGCCAAAGTCGATTTTTTCTACAGGTCTTTTTGCCATATTCATTCACCCGATTACATTTTACAGTTCCTTTTTCTCATTGAATATGTCTACACAATTCCCAACATAAGCCAAAATAATTCATGATTTCGGCTTGATATTCTTGACATGACAAGGTATAATCATATGAATGGCAAGAAAAAACCATTTGCTTATCAAATACAATAGCACAAACAAGAAAAATTATGAAATTACAAGGAGAGGATTACTACCATGTTAAGACCGAAAGAAGTTGTTCAGTTATGGGTAGATGCATTCAATAACCATGATGTGGAAGCAATTACAGCTCTTTATCATGAAAATGCGACAAATCACCAAGTAGCGAATGAGCCAGTAGTAGGCATTGAAGCAATCCGTACCATGTTTACAGCCGAATTTTCAACAGCGGATATGACAGCTATCGTAGAAAATATTTTTGAGGATGGGCAATGGGCAATCCTTGAATGGCGTGATCCATTGGGGTTACGGGGATGTGGCTTTTTTCAGGTGGTGAACGGAAAGATTTTATTCCAACGAGGCTATTGGGATAAACTCTCATTTTTGAAACAGCACAATCTTCCAATAGAGTAAATATGACATTTTAGTAGGAGAAAATATGGAATACCGGACATTGGAAAACATAGATTCCATTTGTATATACGAAGCGTTTACACAGGCATTTTCTGATTATCAGGTTTCAGTTGATATGTCTTTTAAATCCTTTGAGACAATGTTGAAAAGAAATGGATTTATGCCTGCGGTTTCAGTTGGAGCCTTTGTAGATAAAACGCTTGTCGCTTTTATCTTGAATGGAGTGAGAGAGTGGGATAATGAAAAAACAGTCTATGACCTCGGAACAGGAGTTATCCCTGATTTTCGCAGAACAGGAATCATGGGGGAATTATTGAATCTGGTCAGTGCTATATGTATAAAAAATAAAATCAGAGTGTATCAGCTGGAAGTGATTCAGGATAATGAGAAGGCGCTTACTTTATATAAAAAGCAGGGATTTCAAGTTGACAGAGTATTGAATTGTTACCAACTGACAGGTGGGATAAAAGAACCAGGCATATATAAAGCGTGGAAACTGGAACATCCAGAAAAAATACAAGAAGCTCAATGGACAATAGTCAAGGATTTTTGGACGTATCCACCTTCATGGCAAAACGCAAAAGATGCTGTATGCGCAATCGCCAGATCCTTTTCTTATACGATTGTTAAATTTGACGGAAACCTGATCGGCTATGGTATTGTGGACAAAATAAAAGGAGATATTGTGCAGTTAGCGGTACATCCTCAATATCGCAGAATGGGAGTTGCCACAGAGATTTTGTTGGATTTATCGAAACAAACAAAGAGTTTAGAGATGAAAGTAATAAACGTGGATGAGCGAGATCAGGCATTAAACATATTTTTGAAGAAAATGAAGTTTCGTGTATTTGTTAAACAATATGAAATGAGAAAATATTTTTCTGTTTAGGATATTGCATAGATGAAGAAGCTGACTTTAAGGGCGGTTGTCAGTGAAGGGGCAGGCATGAGATATAATAAAACAATAATGTTAAGTAATGGTGTGGAATGTTGTTTGAGGAATGGAACAGAAAGTGATGGTCAGCTTGTATTGGATAATTTCAATCTGACACATAGCGAAACCGATTATTTGCTTACATATCCAGATGAAAACAGTTTTAATGCCGAACAGGAAAGCCAGTTCCTGAAAGAAAAGGCTGAGAGTGAAAGGGAGATTGAACTGATTGCCATAGTTGACGGTGTCATTACAGGAACAGCAGGAATCGAGGCAATCGGTACAAAGTATAAGGTACGGCATCGGGCAGAATTTGGCATCAGCGTTGCGAAAAAATATTGGGGGCTTGGAATTGGTAAGGCTTTGCTGGCTTCATGTATCGAATGTGCTAAAGCAGCGGGCTATAGCCAGCTTGAACTTAATGTGGTTGCTGAAAACGAAAGAGCCGTTTCTATGTATGAACAGGCTGGATTTGTCGAGTTTGGAAGAAATCCCAAAGGATTTTGCTCCCGCATAGCCGGATTTCAGGAGGTCATTTCTATGAGATTAGAATTGTGATGATTGAAAGATTTATTTCATGCTTGCTTTTCGGGTGCGGATGTGTTATAATCATGATATTTCCAAAAAGGAGTTAAAAAATATGCGGCAGGGTATTCTTAAATAAAACTATAACCAAATAGTGGGAACAAAAAACTTTGGGATGTCCTTTGGAACAAGGGCTTGGTTTTTTGTGCCTATTTAAGAATACTTTTGCCTTATATATTGACATAGCAAGACAAGTGACAAGCGTCTGTTGGCGTATGTCTTTTATGTGTATGTCCAAAGATTAAATCCCCAGCGGTAAGAGTATTTTGCTGCTGGGGATTTTTATGCCTTTTTTTGGCTGTGAATGGAGGATGACACATGAAAATAATCAATATTGGCATTCTTGCACACGTTGATGCAGGAAAAACAACACTGACAGAAAGCCTGCTGTATACAAGCGGGGCAATCATAGAACCGGGCAGTGTAGATAAAGGCACAACAAGAACGGATTCTATGGCTTTGGAACGTCAAAGGGGAATTACCATTCAGGCTGCCGTTACGTCTTTTCACTGGAAAGAGTACAAAGTGAATCTTGTAGATACACCGGGACACATGGATTTTTTGACAGAAGTGTACCGTTCTTTATCAGTTCTGGACGGAGCGATTTTAGTAGTGTCTGCAAAAGATGGCGTACAGGCACAGACCAGAGTGCTGTTCCATGCGCTGAGGAAGATGAAGATACCAACCATTATTTTTATCAATAAAATCGATCAGGAAGGCTTTGTTCCTGCACAGACTTATCAAAATATCAGAGAAAAATTGACAGAAGATATGATGGTTATGCAGGAAGTTCATTTATTTTCAGAACTAACACTTTCCGACGTTGCGGATTTTGAAAAGTGGGATGCTGTGATTGCCGGGAATGATGATCTTTTAGAAAAATATCTTTCAGGAGCGCCTTTGACATTGCGGGAACTTCAGGAAGAAATAAAGCGAAGGGTACAGCAGGGAACTTTTTTTCCGGTATATCATGGAAGCGCAAAAGAGAATATCGGGACAAAAGAATTGCTTGATGTAATCACAGATATTTTTTCATCGAAAACGGATAACTGTCAATCGGAACTGTGCGGGTACGTTTTTAAAATTGAATATACCGAGCAGAAAAAACGACGGTGCTATGTAAGGCTGTATAGTGGTACGCTTTGCTTACGGGAAACGATTTTTTTGCAAAAAAAGGAAAAGATTAAGATTACAGAGATGTCAATTCCATTTAAGGGAGAAATTGTCCAGACAGATACTGCTGATTCCGGGGAGATTGTTATTTTGTCTGACAACACATTAAAGTTAAATGATATTCTGGGAGACGAAAAACTGTTGCCACGCAAGGCATGGACGGATAATCCCCTGCCGCTTCTTAGGACAACGATAGAGCCAGCCAAAGCAGAGCAAAGGGAAGTGTTGCTGGATGCCCTTACAGAGATTGCGGATACTGATCCGCTTCTGCGCTTTGTGATTGATCCTGTCACTCATGAAATCATTCTTTCCTTTTTGGGGAAAGTACAGTTAGAAGTTGTTTGTTCTTTATTGAATGAAAAATATTGCATCGAGGCAGAGGTAAAAGAGCCTACGGTCATTTATCTGGAAAGACCACGAAAAGAGGAGCATTATACAATTCATATTGAAGTGCCGCCAAATCCCTTTTGGGCGTCGATTGGTCTGGCAGTCACTCCCCTTCCTGCTGGGAGCGGAACAGAATATGAAAGCAAGGTGTCACTTGGTTATTTAAACCAAAGTTTTCAAAACGCAGTTATGGAAGGGATTCAGTATGGATTGGAGCAGGGAGTGTATGGATGGGAGGTGACAGATTGCAGGATCTGTTTTGAATACGGAATTTATTACAGCCCAGTCAGTACTCCGTCAGATTTCCGCTTTCTTGCGCCCATTGTGCTGGAACTGGCATTAAAAAAAGCAGGAACACAGGTTTTAGAACCCTATCTTTCTTTTACCCTGTTTGCACCGCAGGAATATCTTTCACGGGCTTATCATGATGCTGTGAAATACGATGCGGTAATTGAAACAACTTCAATAAAAAATAATGAAGCGATCTTAACTGGAGAAATACCGGCAAGACGGATTGGGGAATACAAAAGCGATCTGAATTTCTACACAAATGGAAGAAGTGTTTGCCTGACGGAATTGAAAGGGTATCAGGAAACTTCAGGGGAACCTGCAGTACAGCCCCGCCGCCCCAATAGCCGGCTGGATAAGGTTCGTCATATGTTTCAGAAGATCATGTAAGGTCTTGCGCAATGCAAGCGTTCATTGCTGGCTATTGCGGAATATCATTGATAGAATCAGTAGCAGAGAGGAGGAACTATTTTGAACAAGGAACAGACAGATATTACAACAGGAAAGCAAATACGTCATCTGCGGACACAATCGGGAATGACACAAGAGGAATTAGCCGGGGAATTAAATGTTACCCGGCAGGCGCTATCGAATTGGGAGAGGGATGTCAATGAACCCGATATAAATACGTTGAAAAAAATCTGCTTTCTTTTTGGAGTCCACATGGATGATCTTGCGAAGGAGGTAATCATAAAAATGGAAACAAATATGGAAAAAACAAAACGACCGTTTAATAAGTATGATATAGCAATCGGATTATTTTACGCAGTTGGTATCTTTATCGGCATTGGTATTTTCTTTGTGGGTGGTCTGATGACAATGTCCGGTACAGGCTGGGGAGCGTCACTATTTGGAGGTTTTTGCTTTGCCCTTGTATTCGGTTTAATATGCCATGCTATTATTACATTAAAACGACATGATTAAAATGAAAAAAGCTGCTTGCGGTTAATAAAAAAACCGTTGTGTGGGCAGCAAAATTTTAATGCAATAAAGAAAAAGCCAAACGGCGGTTTTGACAAAATCAAAGCCGCTGTTTCTTTTTATCTTCTCAAGAAATGACGCGGTACCACTGGTAAAAGCGGCGGCTATAGGAGGAAGCCGCCATGAGCTATAAACCATATCAACAAATTCTTACATTCTTTGACTTATCAAAAAAAGCCCGACTACCACCGGGGATGTTTCTACCCCTGAATATGAACTTTTAAATCATCTAAATACTGCTGTTAATTCCTTTGCGTCTGTCTGCGTCTTGCAGTCAGGCGCTTTTTTCTGTTTATTCGGGACTTCGCAAAATAGCAGGGCCTTTTATAAAATTTTTCTCCGATCTTGGTTGCCAAATTGCGGTTTCCATGATTACCCCTGCGAAAGGGAGGAGAACTATCACCCGCCTTTGCGGCTGCGAAGGGAGGTGAGAAAATGAAAAACTCCTATGAGCAGCGTGTTCAAAATCAGTTTGGCGGTTTTTGTACCAGGGTTTTGAAGAACGAGGCCAACCGTATTCTGAATGAATACGCAAGGCAGCGTGACCGCGAGAAATCTCTGGATGAACTATCGCCGGACGAGCTGGCACAGGCCGCCTCCTATGACAAGTATTTTCAGGACGAATATGTCTTTGAAGTGCTTGGGCAGAAAGTGTTTGTGGTCGGTGATCTGCTGGCAGAGGCTCTGTCACAGTTGCCGGAGGACAAGCGGGATGTAATCCTGCTGTCCTACTTCCTGGGAATGACGGACCGTGAAATAAGCGAACAGCTTAATGTGGTTCGTCAGGCTATCAGTAAACGGCGCAGCGGTATCCTCAAAGAACTGCGTGAGTATTTGGAAAAGGAGGGATTTGAATGGCCCGAAACATAAGAGAGCCCATACCGCTGCCAGTGATCCTGGCAGCCTCAGAGGGTGACGAGAGAGCCTTAAATGCTGTACTCAATCATTACAAGGGCTATATTCGTTTCCTCGCCATGAGACCTATGAAAGATGAATATGGCAACGAACACCTCTATGTGGACGAAGATATGAGGCTTCGCCTGGAGGCTAAACTGCTGTATAGCATTGTAACAGGTTTCAAGGTTCTGCCGGTCTAAGGTACATATTACAGGCGTGTTTTGTCCTCTCTTTCCTCGCCTGGTATTTGAACCGGATCGGAGCCATAAATGCACCTTGACAAAGAAAGTCCGGACGATAACTCCGTGACAGCATAGGACAGGCAGATACATTCTCTTTCGGTGGAGCCATCTGGCAGGTGCGCCATGACCTTTTTAAGCGAGCGATCAATACCATGCCACAAAACAGCTTTGGCAGGCTGTGGGCCATGATACCCAAAGAGGACAATGATACTCCCTTACAGCCATCAGTTCGAGCGTTGATAGCGTCGCAAGCAATGGGTAGGGCCGGATGAGAACCATGCGGGGGTGAAATTCCCGTGGAGCCATGCTAATGGCCGTCTGTTTTGTCCTTTTTAATATGGATAAATCGAAAACTTTTTATTAGCAGCTGACAATTCATATAAAGCGCGGCATAATGATGATAGAAGTTATGTTTTGTATGATTGATCGGCTGCTGAAAGGAGGACATTATGAACCAGGCCGAAAATCGTACACCTGGCAATGTCCCCGAACAGAGAACTTACAAGGTTGAAGATATAGCCGTGATGTTAAATATCGGCCGTACTTCTGCATATAACCTTGTGAAAGAGGGACATTTCAAAACCGTTCGAGTTGGTAATGCCATACGAATTTCCAAAAAATCATTTGACGAATGGTTAGACGCTCAGGCGTTCTAACGGACAAAGAAAGGAAGATCGATCATGGCATCCATCATCAAACGAAAAAAAGCATATTCTGTTGTTTACAACTACATAGACGAAAATGGAGAAACGAAACAAAAGTGGGAAACCTGGCATACCCATAAAGAGGCTCTAAAACGGAAAGCGGAGGTTGAGAACCAGATCAACACCGGTACTTTTCTTCCTCCCAACAATCAGAAAGTATCTGATTTTCTGTATGATTTTGTTTCCACCTATGGGGCAAAACAATGGGGCGTGTCCATGTATGACAGTCAAACCGCCCTGATCGCCAACTACATCAATCCGATTATCGGTGATATGGAGGTTCAGGCAATTACTCCCCGTGTGGTAGATAAATACATTCAGACTCTCCAAAAGACCCCTCCTGTTTGTAAGAGGAACCGAAAACCGAAAACAGAGTTTATTTCCAATCAGAACATTGAGAAGATCATCAAACTTCTCCGCTGTGCCTTTAAGCAGGCTGTCCGCTGGGAGCTGATTGCAAAAAATCCCTTTGAGAATACCGTATTACCGAAAACAGAGTACAAGAAACGTGACATCTGGGACGCCGATACCATCCGTATCGCTCTGGACCAGTGTACTGACAGCAAATTGTATGTTGCTATGAACCTTGCATTTGCGTGTTCTTTGCGGATGGGAGAAATTCTTGGTCTGACCTGGAAGAATGTCCACATTGAGGATGAAAACATAGCGGCGGATAATGCCTATGTTTACATTGAGGCAGAGCTGATAAGGGCTTCCAAACAGGCGATTGAAATGATAGGAGAAAAAGATATTTTCCATATCTTCACTCCGCTTATGCCTAACACCAGCACACGGCTGATCTTGAAAAAACCGAAAACAAAATCAAGTGAGAGAAAAGTCTGGCTGCCGAAAACCGTTGCTTATATCCTCCGTGAATGGAAAAAAGCACAGGATGAGCTAAAGAGCTTCCTCGGTGAGGAATACCAAGATTATGATTTAGTGGTTGCCCTGCCTAATGGCAGGCCATGTGAGAACCGGATTATTGAGAAAGAATTTTCTCTGCTGAAAGAAAAAGCCGGATTGCCTAATGTGGTGTTCCACTCTCTCAGACATTCCAGCACTACTTATAAGCTGAAACTCAACCACGGCGATCTGAAAGCCACCCAGGGGGACACGGGCCACGCTGAAATTGATATGATTACAAAAGTGTACGCCCACATCCTCGACGAGGACCGTAAGATCAATGCCCAGAAGTTTGAGAGTGCCTTTTATGCTAATCCTGATCTGCGGAATGTAAAGCCTCCCCAGGAGCCGGAACAGCCTCAAGCACAAACCTTAGACCTGGCGGCATTGGTGGAACAGCTCCAAAAATCCCCGGAGCTTGCAAGCACCCTGGCAGCATTGCTTACCGCTCAAAAGGCTGGCTAAAATCTCAAATTAGCAAGAAGTCCATTTTTCTTAGCAAGCTCTCCATTTTAGTTCGTTTCCAATTAGCAAAAAATTCATTGTAACGCATAAACAAAAAAGTAACCCTCCAACCCTGGTAGATGGTTTTAACAAAAGGCTGCGGCTGAACAAAAAAAGCTGCAAACCCTTATGAATAAAGGCTTGCAGCGTTGTTCGCTGGCGTCCATGAGAGGATTTGAACCTCCGACCCCACGCTTAGGAGGCGTGTGCTCTATCCAGCTGAGCTACATGGACATTTATCAAAATATTAAGTTTTATGCAAGATTTAGACTCGAACCATCTACCGCTTAGGAGGCGAGTGCTCTATCCAGCTGAGCTATGACGACTCATGCCGCAAACCCTTGATTTTACTGGGTTTCTGGGATTTTTCCCTTCGGCCATATATAAGATTATCAACTCTTTTTCGAGTTGTCAATCTACAATTTTTTTACTTTGGTAACATTAGAACGTTCCCCAAATTGGGGAATGCTTTGTTGTCACCATTAGCATTTTTCAGAATAGATTCGAACTGAAAGTTGTTTTTCATTTTTTCCCTTTGGGGAATGCCTCGGCTTTCTCTTAGGAGGCACTTGTTATATCCATTTAACTAAGGGAACTCAATTTGAGAAGAAATCTTCCGATTTCTTCTCATCTTTTATATTATACCGAAATTAATGCGACCTTGCAACCATATATTACCTTTAAATCGCCTTCTGATTTCTGGTTCTCCCATTACGCTTTTCTTTGGCACACAGACATCAAATACCAACTCATTTACTTCCAACGTAAATATATATAATTCCTCATTTGTATAAAAATTATGTATCTCTTTTATGTCCAAAATTGTTCCCATAATGGAATATCTGTCACATTCTACACCATATGGCATAAAATATGTGTCTACAATACTAAATACATCTTCTGTAATTAGTCTCTTAGATACTTGAGAATAAATATCAATATCATCTAATGTAAGACTCTCAATCGCCTGTTGGTCACCACTTTTAGCGGCGCTCATCAACATCATTCTATTTCTCGCATCTTCCTGACTTTTCTGCTCCTGAAACTCATCTTTCTGAATAGGGAACAAAATTGTTCCGCCTTCCGCAAGTGCGGATAGCGTAACGGAAACAGAATTTTTCTTAATATGTCCGAGCCTTTTCTCTCTTCTATATTCCGCCATATTCTGCAAATGAAAAATAAGACTGACTCCCACTTTCATTTCCTCGCAGACTCCGGCATACATTTCTCTTTCCATACGCTTCTCTAATATAACGTCGGAATAAGTGGTTACTCCTGTTCCTTCAAAATACGGGAAGTAATACTCTCTTTCAAAGTTTCCTTCTTCATTTAGTTCTCCACAGATTGTTATTCCTATGTTATCCCCAAATTCCTTTTTTCTCTCAGAATAATCCACATTTTCTTCCACAGTAATTGTCTGCTGGGCAGAAAAGTCTTTTTCTATATCCGACAATATTTCTTTCAATTCTTTTTTTGTTTTTAAATCTGAAAATCCGATTGCTTTTAAAAATTCGTGCACCTTATTTCCACCTTTGTATTATCTGATTTCTGCTTTTCCACCCATGTATGGTCTCAGCGCTTCCGGAATTTTTACACTTCCATCTGCCTGTAAGTTATTTTCCAAAAATGCAATTAACATTCTAGGTGGAGCAACTACCGTATTATTCAATGTGTGGGCAAAATATTTTCCGTCTTTTCCTTTTACACGGATACCAAGTCTTCTCGCCTGTGCATCTCCAAGATTTGAACAACTTCCCACTTCAAAATATTTTTGCTGTCTTGGTGACCACGCTTCTACATCTACAGATTTTACTTTTAAATCTGCCAAATCACCTGAACAACATTCCAATGTACGAACAGGAATATCAAGGGAACGGAATAAATCTACTGTGTTTTTCCACATTTTCTCATACCATTCCATACTTTCTTCCGGCTTACAAACAACAATCATTTCCTGCTTTTCAAACTGATGAATTCTATATACTCCACGTTCCTCAATACCGTGTGATCCTTTTTCTTTACGGAAGCATGGTGAGTAACTTGTCAATGTGTATGGGAGTTTTTCCTCATCGTTCAATGTATCAATGAATTTTCCAATCATGGAATGCTCACTTGTACCGATAAGATATAAATCTTCTCCTTCGATCTTGTACATCATAGAATCCATTTCCGCAAAACTCATTACACCCGTAACAACATTGCTGCGAATCATGTATGGAGGAATACAGTAAGTAAATCCTCTGTCAATCATAAAATCACGTGCATATGAGATAACCGCTGAGTGTAATCTTGCAATATCACCCATTAAATAGTAAAATCCCTGTCCCGCAACTTTTCCGGCTGCTTCCAAGTCAATTCCATTAAATTTGTCCATGATTTCTGTATGATATGGAACTTCAAAATCAGGCACAACCGGTTCACCAAATTTTTCTAATTCTACATTCTCACTGTCATCTTTTCCGATTGGTACTGACGGATCGATGATATTTGGAATTGTCATCATAATTGTTTTGATTTTTTCTTCTACTTCTTTTTCCTCTGCTGATAACTCTTCTGTTCTTCCTGCATTTTGTGCCACCTGTCTCTTATATTCTTCTGCCTCTTCTTTTTTGCCCTGAGCCATGCATGCACCGATTTTTTTAGAAATCTGATTTTTATTTGCTCTTAACGCTTCTACTTCCTGTTTAATTTCTCTGTTTCTCTTATCTAATTCGATAACCTCATCGACTAAAGGTAATTTTGCGTCCTGAAATTTGTTTTTAATATTCTGTTTTACAATCTCCGGATTACTTCTTAAAAATTTAATATCTAACATACTATCTTCCTCCTTATTTTTCCATTAAACATCTAGCCCGTATGTTTCCTCATAAATTGCTCTTTCTAATGATTCTGCCTCTTCCTCGGCAAGTTCTATATAACTTTCTCCCTTAACAATTTCTTTTATATAGAGATAACAGCCTTCTCTGCTGTGCATCGCATTAATAATATACCCACTGTCATTTCCGTCTAACAGTGTAAGCGCAAAACTTAATTTTCCACCCATTTCATTGAATGCGTCATATTTTACAATTCCTACTTTCTGATAAGAGCCTGCCATTTTCTGGCTTAACTCTTTTACTTCCTGTCTTGTTTTCTTTGTCATAGATGAAATTGTATCTATCTCTTTAAATTTAGACAAAATACTTTTTTCCAATGTTTTTCCGTCTTTTCCACGCATAAAGGAATTATAACTTGCCTTCAACCGATTATATTTCATGTTAATGCCAATAACAAGTACAAACAGCAGTATAATCAACAGCAGCATCACAACCAAAATATAAAACGGATCAATCCCAATACTTTCTAATATCTTACTGTTCATTTTACGCATCTCCTTTTTCTATACTCATAATCAGGTCGTATATGCGTTCAAAATCTTTTTCCGAATAATATTCTATCTCTATTTTTCCTTTACCGTTTGCCTTCTGATTGATGCTGACTTTTGTTCCCATAAGCGATTTCATTCTTTCTTCGCTGTCTCTGTAAATGAAATCATTTTCCACAATTTTTTTCTTTTTTTCCTTTTTAGGATTTTTTAATTCTTTAATTAATTTTTCTGTCTCACGCACACTTAACTTTTCATCAAAAATTTTGTTTGCAAGAATATATTGTTGTTCTTCGTCATCAATGGCAAGTAACGCTCTTGCATGACCGGTGGAAATCATATCGTCAATAATCATCTGCTGTACTTTTTCATTTAACTTGAGCAGACGCATAGAGTTCGTCACTGCTGTTCTGCTTTTGGAAACTCTCTCCGCCACTTCGTCCTGTTTCAGTGAAAATTCCGTCAGCAGCCTTTTAAATGCCATCGCCTCTTCAATTGGATTTAAGTTTTCTCTCTGAATATTTTCAATCAGAGCAATTTCCACCATTTCCTGCTCTGTATACTTTCTTACAATAACAGGAACTTCTTTTATTCCTGCAAGTTTTGCCGCTCTCCAGCGTCTTTCCCCTGCAATAATTTCATAAAAATCATCTTTCTTTTGTACAAGTAACGGTTGTAATACACCGTATTGTTTAATCGAGTCTGCCAACTCTAAGAGAGAGTCTTCCTCAAACATTCTTCTTGGCTGTTCCCGGTTCGGCTCGATTAATGATAGTTTTATCATCTGTTCTCCTGCTTTGGCAGGCTTTTCCTGTTTTGTTTTTGTTTCTTTCTTCTCAGGAATCAGGCTGTCCAGTCCTTTTCCCAAACCACCACGTTTTACCGCCATTATTCTTCTCCTTTATTAATTACCTCTTCTGCTAACAACATATAACTTTCTGCACCTGCTGATTTCGGGTCATACAAATTGATTGGTAATCCATGACTTGGTGCTTCTGCTAAACGTATATTTCTTGGAATAATTGTTTTATAGATTGCTTTATTCAGATTTTCTTTTACATTTTCCACGACTTGAAGGGATAAGTTTGTTCTGGCATCATACATTGTAAAGACAACGCCTTCCATTTCCAATTTAGGATTTAACCGTTCTTTTACTAAATCTATTGTATGTATCAATTGACTCAAACCCTCAAGTGCATAATACTCACATTGAATTGGAACAAGAACTGTATCTGCTGTCGTCATCGCATTAATTGTCAGCATGCTCAACGACGGAGGACAATCAATAATAATAAAATCATACATTTCCTTTACTGTGTCCACCGCATCTCTAATAATATATTCTTTATTGTCTACTCCTATCAACTCAATTTCTGCCGCTGATAAGTCAATATTTGTCGGCAAAACGTCCAAATTTTCCAAAGTATCCTTGCAGATAACTTTTTCAATTTCAGTTTCACCAATAATCAAATCATATACAGTATATTCCACATTGTCTTTATCTATTCCCAATCCACTGGTCATATTCCCCTGTGGATCCATGTCTATTGCTAAAACTTTTTTTCCTAAAGCACTCAAACAAGCGGACAAATTAATAGATGTCGTTGTTTTTCCAACTCCACCTTTCTGATTAGCAATCGCTATTATTCTTCCCATTGTATAGTCCCCTTTCTATCACTTTCCAATTATAACATTTTTTTATTTTTAAATCTACAATGTTTCACGTGAAACATTATCATTTTTTAATATTTTTATAGAAAATGTTTCACGTGAAACATTTTCTTCCCTTGTCTTTTATTCTGTAGTATAATAAAAGTAAAAAGGCTAGGGGTGATTTTATGAACTGGAAGAAAAAAATAATGAACTGTGCCTTGTTTATAGGTATAACTACATTTGTTATGTTTATTATCAATAAACTGATTTATTTTATCTCTACTGTTGAAAATGTCTTAGACAAAATTAAAGGAAATTATTATGAATGGCGTTTCGGCAAGATATTTTATACAAAACATGGAACCGGAAAACCCGTTCTGCTTATTCATGATACTACTTCCATGGGTTCGGGGTATGAGTGGAATAAAATTGTAAAACAGTTATCCAAAACAAATACCGTTTACACAATAGATTTGCTCGGCTGTGGCCGTTCAGAAAAACCAAATATCACATATACTAATTATTTATATGTACAACTAATTTCTGATTTCATCAAGCAGGTGATTGGCAAAAAGACAGACGTAGTTTCAAGCGGCTTATCTTCTTCTTTTGTTTTAATGGCATGTCATATGGACAATAATATTATCAACAAAGTTGTTATGGTTGCCCCTCATTCCTTTACGTCATTAAACAAATCACCAAACAGAAACAGTAAAGCATTAAAAATACTTTTAAATACACATATTGTCGGTACTTTAGTTTACAATCTTATTTTCACACGCAAAAACATTACTTCTTTATTAGAAAACGAATATTATTACAACAATAATAAAGTATCTGAGGAACTGATTCAGAATTATTATGAATCTGCTCACACTTGCAATTCCGCATCAAAATATGTTTTTGCAAGTATAAAAGGTCGCTACTTAAATGCAAACGTATTAAATTCATTACAATCTTTGAATAACAGCATTTTTGTTATTTCCGGTGACGAACATATAGATGAATGTAAATGTATTGGAAAACAGTATCAGGAGAAACTTCCTTCCATAGAAGTTGTACATATTCAAAAATCTTTACTTGCCCCTCACATTGAACAGGCAGAATTATTTACAGAACAATTACAAATTTTACTGGAAACAGAATAACAAAAGAGCCACTTTATAAAAGTGGCTCTTTTGCCGGTAATCCGGCTTTTCTTGGGTATTTTTTACTTGTATTCTGTAACTTTTCAATTTTTACAAAGGAACGTCCGATATCTGTTCCGGGTAAGCGGAATTTAACTACTTCCGACAATTTGCCTCCCAGAATGTGAATGGCTTTCTTCGATGTTTCGACTTCTTCATCAATTTCTCCCGACTTGTATGGAATAAACATTCCTCCCACATTCACATATGGAATACAATACTCTGACAGAGTGGACAGATTTGCCACGGCACGTGAAACACAGAGATCAAATTGCTCTCTATACTCCTTTTGCTTCGCATAATCTTCCGCTCTTCCGTGAATTGCTCTTATTCCTGTCAATCCCAGTTGTTCAATCACTTCATTTAAAAATTTTACTCTTTTATTTAATGAATCCAAAAGAACAATTTCTAAATGAGGAAATGCTATTTTTAACGGTATTCCCGGAAAACCTGCTCCGGTTCCCACATCTATCACCGTTTTCACTTTAGATAAATCTACCGCCTTTATGAGAGATACGCTGTCCACAAAATGTTTTTCATTCACTTCCTCATACTCTGTAATTCCCGTTAAATTCATAAACGAGTTCCATTCCACAAGTATTTCATAGAACTGATGAAACTGTTCTTTTTGCGTATCATTTAGTACTATACCCAAATGTGCTAATTTTTCTTCAAATATTTTGCTCATCTTATCTTCCCCACTGTTCCATATATACGAGAAGTACGGAAATATCTGCAGGCGAAACACCCGAAATTCTCGATGCCTGTCCTATGGAAATAGGACGATACTGTTTTAATTTCTGCACCGCCTCAATTCTTAGACTCTTCACATCATCATAATCAATTTCGTCCGGTATTCTTTTCGTTTCTAACTTTTTAAACTGCTCTACCTGCTTCATCTGCCGTGTAATATATCCTTCATATTTAATGCTGATATTTACCTGCTCAATCACTTCATCGCTTAATTTTTCTCTTTTTACATCAATAGGTGCAAGCGCCTCATAATTTAATTCCGGTCTTCTAATTAATTCTGCCAAAGTTGTCCCCGAGTTAAGCGGTGTACTTCCGTACTTTTCCAAAACTTCCTGTACTTTTCCATTTGCTCCTATATTTGTATGTTTCACTCTCTCGACTTCTTGCTCAATCTGTCTCTCTTTTTCTTTTAAATGAGAATACCTATCATTTGAAATTAGCCCCACTTTGTAACCTATTTCCGTTAATCTTTGATCCGCATTATCCTGACGTAACAGTAAACGATATTCCGCGCGGGAAGTCATCATACGGTAAGGTTCATGGCTTTCTTTTGTTACCAAATCATCAATTAAAACACCGATATACCCCTCTGAGCGGTCTATAACAATCTGTTCCCGTCCAAGAAGTTTTAACGCCGCATTGATTCCTGCAATCAGTCCCTGTGCCGCCGCTTCCTCATATCCTGAACTTCCATTAAACTGTCCTCCGCTGTAGAGTCCTTCGATTTTCTTAAACTCCAATGTAGGGTAAAGTTGTCTTGCATCTATACAGTCATACTCTATGGCATAGGCATTTCGCATTATACGCGCATTTTCCAGCCCCGGAACACTTCTGTACATCTCATATTGCACATCTTCCGGAAGAGAACTTGACATTCCACCGATATACATCTCATTTGTATCCAACCCTTCCGGCTCGATAAATACCTGATGTCTGTTTTTGTCCGCGAATTTAACAACTTTGTCCTCTATAGACGGACAATATCGAGGTCCCGTTCCCTCAATCATTCCCGAAAATAACGGTGATCGGTCCAAATTTTGACGAATAATTTCGTGCGTTTTTTCATTTGTATATGTGAGCCAGCATGAAGCCTGCTCAATCTGTACGTCCTCCGGATTTGTTGTGAATGAAAACGGAACAACTCTCTCATCGCCAAACTGCTCTTCCATTTTACTGAAATCAATAGAGTTTTTATCAATTCTCGCAGGTGTTCCGGTCTTAAAGCGGTACATTTCGATTCCCAGACGTTTCAGGGAATCTGTCAGGTAATTTGCCGCCTGCAGGCCGTCCGGACCTGTTTCGTTGCTGATTTCTCCGTAAATACATCTCGATTTTAAGTATGTCCCGGTACATAAAATAACCGCTTTACAGTGGTATACCGCACCTGAATAGGTCTGCACTCCCGTTATCTTTCCGTCCTCCACTAAAATATCGGTCACTTCCGCCTGTTTTAATTCCAGATTTTCCTGATTTTCCAACACACATCGCATCGTTTTGCTATACTGTGCCTTATCTGCCTGCGCTCTTAAGGAATGCACGGCAGGCCCTTTTGACTTATTTAACATTTTAGACTGTATGAAAGTTTTATCAATTACTTTCCCCATTTCTCCGCCTAAAGCGTCAATTTCTCTTACTAAATGTCCCTTTGATGTTCCGCCTATATTTGGATTGCAGGGCATTAGGGCAACGCTGTTTATACTGACCGTAAATACAATTGTCTTCAGTCCCAATCTTGCCGTTGCAAGTCCTGCTTCACAGCCTGCATGTCCCGCGCCAATTACGACAACATCATATTCATCTTTATTTTCCCATACAGAATTTGCTGAATATTTCATTTACCAAATCTTCTCCTATCGTTTCTCCCGTAATACTTCCGAGTGATTCATACGCGTCCAACAAATCAATCGAATAGAAATCTTCGGGCATTCCATTTTCTATGCTGATTAGCACTTTTTCCAGACTTTCAGCCGCATCTTGCAACGCTGTTTTATGTCTGATATTTGTAATATACACTTCGTCATTGAAAGAAATATCGCCGTGGAAAAACATCTCTTTTAATGTTTCTTCCAGTTCTTTTATCCCCTGTTCTTCTTTTGCAGAGATGACGATCATCGGTTTGTTCAGTTTTTCCTGCAGTTCTTCTTTCGTCACAACCATATCCAAATCGGATTTATTTAACAAAACAATCGCCTGCTTGTCCCTAATCATCTCAATGATTTCCTCATCATTATCATCTAGAGGTCTGGAGGCGTCAGCCACATAAATAATCAAATCCGCTTCATTTGCATGGTTTTTGGCTTTATCTACTCCAATCTTCTCCACAACGTCTTTTGTTTCCCGTATTCCTGCCGTGTCCATAATGTTAAGACTTACGCCTTGGAGTTGAATATTTTCTTCCAAAACGTCTCTTGTCGTCCCCTCTATATCCGTGACAATGGCGCGTTCTTCGCCTACAAGAACATTCAATAAGGAGGATTTTCCGGCGTTTGGTTTACCGACAATAACCGTCTTTATTCCTTCCTTAATTATTCTACCATTATCTGCACTTATCAGCAACCGCCTGATTTCTTCCAGTAGGTTATCCACAACTTTCTTTAATGTTTCCCCATAACCGTCTACACTTATATGCTCCGGATCATCTAATGCCGTTTCAATAAATGCTGTGTGATATAAAATCTCTTCCCGAATTTCACCGATTTTTTTCTGTACTGAACCTTTTAACTGGCTCACAGAACTTTTTAGGGCATATTCATTTTTTGAATCAATAATATCAATAACCGCTTCCGCCTGCGATAAATCCATCTTTCCATTCAAAAATGCTCTCTTTGTAAATTCTCCCGGTTCAGCTGGTCTTGCACCGTATTTTATAACTGTTTCCATAATTTTTTTCACAACATATATTCCGCCGTGACAATCTATTTCTACCGTATCTTCCCCGGTATAACTGTGTGGGGCTTTCATTAACATAACTAATACTTCATCAATGATTTCTTCCCCGTCAGCAATATATCCGTAATGAATTGTGTATGTCTTTTCCTCCGCAAAGTTTTTCTCTTTTTTTCCTCTGAATATCTTCTGAATAATCTCTATCGCTTCTCTTCCGCTGATTCTGACAATACCGATTCCCGCACTGGACATTGCCGTTGCGATTGCTGCAATCGTATCTTTTTTCATAAGAAATCTTCCTTTCAAAAAAGGCAGCCTCTTTATAAAAGATGCCGCCTTTATTCTTAATATCTTCTTGCCAATGTTACAACTACGCGTCTGTATGGTTCTTCACCTTCACTGTGCGTAGATACATATTTGTCACCCTGTAATGCTGAATGAATTACTCTTCTCTCGTAAGGATTCATCGGCTCAAGAGAAATCGGTTTTTTCGTTCTCTTCACTTTATATGCAATATTCTTTGCAAGATTTTCCAATGTTTCTTTTCTTCTCTGACGATAATTTTCCGTGTCTAATTTCACACGAACATATTCTTCCTGTGATTTATTGGCAACACGATTTGTTAAATACTGAAGGGAATCTAATGTCTGTCCTCTTTTTCCGATGAGGATTCCCATATTTTCACCCTTCATATCAATATTTAACGCACCTTCTTCGTCAACCTGAGAAGTAATCTCTACTTCCATTCCCATTGTTTTTAGTACATCATGTAAAAATGTTTCACAAGCCGTTATTGTTGTATTCTCCACTGCTCCAAGTTTATGTTCTTTTGAACGGTGTTCTTCTTCAACTTTCTTCTCAACAAGTTCTTTTTCTTCTCTTATCTCTTGCTTGATTTCTTCTTTAATTTCTTCTACAACAGGTGTTTCAACTTTTCTCCATGCTTTAATGACTGCCTGTTTACTTCCTATTCCAAGAAATCCGGCACTCCCTTTTTCAATTACATCATACTCAACCTGATCGCTTGTCGCACCTAATTGAATAAGAGCTTCTGTAATCGCATCGTCCAATGTTTTTGCCGATACTGTAATTTCATTCATAATGAAACCCCCTTAGTTATTCTCATTAAAATTCTTTACCATGTTTGCTTTAGATGCAAGGCTTCCCGCTTTTGCGTTTTTATTCGCTTCCGCTGCTTTCTTTAAACGTGCTTCTTTTTCTGCATCTGTCATCTTTTTCATGCTTGGCTCCTGAATATTTCTTACATTTCTCTGTGCCATCTCATTGATATTCTTAGCAGAAGCTCCCTTTTTCTCACGTTTCTTCTTAACTTTCTCTACATTCTGTGCAATCAAATCATCTACGGATATTTTTTCCAAATGTTTATTAATAATCAACTGCTGCACACATCGGACAACCGCACTGGCAATCCAGTACAAACCTAAACCTGCCTGGAATGTGAAACACATAAATACTGATAACATCGGCATCATAACATTCATCATCTTCATCTGACTTGCCATCGGATTATCCGCTGTCTGTGTTGCAGATGCTGTTGATGTTAACTTAATACTTATCCACTGTGTAAGACCTGATAAAATAGGAATAATTAATGCAACAATTATTAATGCGATTGCACCTGTTTTAACCCCGTCCATAAACATTGTCTTCGGTGTTTCCGCAAGGTTAATTCCGAGGAAACTGTTCAAATGTTTTACATTTTCCTGTGTACTCTGGATAATCGGCTGTAAGTTGCTGAATTTATCCGCCAATGTATCCCATGTACTATCCTGAAATTTATATAATACGTCAATAATTGTATTTGTTTTTGTGTAGTCAAAATGTTTCGGGTCAATTAAAATAGGAGAGGCTTTTCCAATTCCTTCCATGATTTTCTGATACCCGTCTGTTGCCATAACGGAATTTACAAGCGGTAAATACGCATCTTTAACTCCGCCTACATATGCAGGAATATTCTGGATTACCTGCCAAAGTCCGAGCAAAATCGGAAATTGAATTAAAAGCGAACCACAGCCACCGGTTGGCGACGTTCCGTATTTATCATAGACCATCTGTGTCTCTTCCTGCATTTTAAGAACAGATGTCTGATCTCTTTTACCTTTATATTTCTTCTGAATTGCCTGAATTTCAGGGTTCATTGCCGCAGACATCTTTGAAAATTTCTGCTGCTTAATTGTCAACGGTATTAATAATGTATAAATAATAATTGTAAAGATGATAATACAGATACCGATATTCTCAATACCGAATAAATTACTCATCACATTAAAGATACCGTCCATTAATTTTCCGAGCAACCATGCTATCTGTCCAATAATCGGCGTAGTTGCCTGTGTCAATAATGTACCAGTCATATTTTTTCCTCCTACTGCACTTTAAGGTACGGGGTCATATCCCCCTTTTGAAAATGGATTGCAACGCATAATTCTCCATATCGTAAGAAGACTTCCCTTAAAGGCACCATATTTTTCAATTGCCTCCAACCCATATTCTGAACAGGTTGGTATATAAATACAGTGTGTTCTTACTTTCAATCCGGATAAATACTTTCTATAAAATTTAATTAGCATTATAAGCAGTTTCTTCACTTATTCCATCTCCATTTTTCTTTTCCATCGGATTATATATATGATGAAGTTTTGCCAAGTGGATTAGGGCACTGTCCATTTCTCCATATGATTTACCGTTTGCTGAAGCCCTCACAATCACAACTATATCATATCCACATTGCATTTTACTTTCTTGTAGTCGATAACTTTCTCTTATTAAACGAGTCAGTCTGTGTCTTACTACACTGTTCCCTACCTTTTTACTTACCGAAATTCCTATTCTGTTTTTATTTAAGCCGTTTGGCTTCTTATACATAACTAAATATTTATTCGCATATGATTTTCCACGTTTATATACGATTTGAAAATCTCTGTTTTTCTTTAAAGATTCGGAAAATTGCATTTTTCATCTCCCATTTTTTATAGAAGAAAAGGCCACATATATGCGGCCTACGCTGATAATTTCTTTCTTCCTTTTGCTCTTCTAGCAGCTAAAACTTTTCTTCCACCTGCTGTGCTCATTCTTGCTCTGAATCCGTGAACTTTTGCTCTGGATCTCTTTTTTGGTTGGAATGTCATTTTCATTGATATCCACCTCCTTAAACTCAAACCTATACATATATATAAGTATATTATTTTTTTAAAGACATCGCTTTTAATTATAGTTATAAAACAGTATTTCGTCAAGCAAAACCTACAATTTTGTACTATTTTTTTCATTTCTCCACATTATCCACATTGTGTGGATAACTTGTGGATATCTCGGGGATATACTGTTATTTTTATGTGTATTTTTGATTTTTCCTCGACAGTTTTCCCCTATTTTACTGGAATTTTCCATGTTTATAAAGTTATCCACATGATTTTTCATTGCTTAAATATCAATTTTGATGTAAAATATACTGTATTATAGTATAGGTATAGTAGGTGTACTATGCACAAATGCAAGAATTAGGAGTCGTTAGTATGAATATCGTCAAGGAAAAGTGGAGTGAAATTATTGAAAAATTAAGAATTGAATATGGGCTTTCAAATGTGTCTTTTAATACGTGGATAAAACCTTTAAAAGTGCATGAAGTAAAAGACAATACCGTTTTTCTTCTATGTGAGTTAAAAGCAAGTATCGACCACATTAAGCATAAATACGAACTTCCTTTGCGTGTTTGTATCGCCGAAGTAACAGATGAGGAATTTAATGTGGCTTTTATTTGTGAAGACGATATTAAACAAACCGAAACAAAAGAAGAAAACCAGAAAATTAAGACCATTATTGAACAAGCCAACCTAAATCACAAATACACCTTTGATACTTTTGTCGTAGGTAACAACAACCAGTTTGCCCATGCCGCTTCTCTGGCTGTTGCCGAATCTCCGGGTGAAGTGTACAACCCTCTCTTTTTATACGGGGGTGTTGGATTGGGTAAAACCCACCTTATGCACTCAATTGCCCACTTCATATTAGAAGAAGATCCGACAAAAAAGGTGTTATACGTTACCAGCGAAACATTTACAAATGAACTGATTGAAGCAATCAAAAGCGGTCGCACAGGAAACGAGTCAACAATGACTTCATTTAGGGAAAAGTACCGTAATATTGACGTGCTTTTAATCGACGACGTTCAATTTATTATTGGTAAAGAAAGTACACAGGAAGAATTTTTCCATACTTTTAACCACCTTCATGTATCAGGAAAACAGATTATCCTTTCCAGTGATAAACCGCCAAAAGACTTTGAAACTTTAGAAGCGCGCCTTCGTACCCGCTTTGAATGGGGACTTATTGCGGATATTTCCTCACCGGATTACGAGACAAGAATGGCTATTCTTCAGAAGAAAATCGAACTGGATAATTTAGATGTTTATCATATTCCTGATGATGTTGTTGAATATATTGCCAACAACGTTAAATCAAATATTCGTGAATTGGAAGGCTCTTTAAATAAATTGATTGCTCTTTATAAATTAAATTATAACTCTTCCAAAGAAATTGATATTCCTCTTGCTGCAGAAGCTTTGAAGGATATAATTTCTCCGAATGAAAACCGTACTATTACTATTGACTTAATTATAGATGTTGTTGCGGAACATTTTAATGTGTCCGTTGCCGACTTAAAAAGCGGAAAACGTAACTCTGAAATCGTTATGCCAAGACAGATTGCAATGTATCTTTGCCGAACAATGATAGATACGCCTTTAAAATCAATAGGAATCATTCTTGGCGGCCGCGACCACTCCACTATTAACCACGGTGTGGATAAGATTAAGGCAGAGTTGAAAACAAATGACACACTTAACAATACAATCGACATCATTAAGAAAAAATTAAACCCGGTTTAAAAGTTATCCTTAAAAGTTACACACATTATAAAGCTGATATGAACATACTTATCCAACCTTAGAATGCTTTTATTTACAGGTTTAAGGGGAGTTATCCACATATCCCCAGCCCCTACGGCTAATAAGGCGGATATCTTTTATATTATTTACTCCCTATGGGGATTCTGAAAGGAGTTAACAACACATGAAAATTATTTGTACAAAATCGAATTTAGTTAAAGGTGTAAGCATTGTTTCCAAGGCAGTACCTTCAAAAACAACAATGCCTATACTTGAATGTATTCTGATAGATGCAACAACAGATATTATTAAGTTGACAGCGAACGATATGGAACTTGGTATCGAAACAATTATTGAAGGTGACATTATTGAGAAAGGTTTAATTGCCATCGATGCAAAAATCTTTTCCGAAATTGTTAGAAAATTACCTGATAATGAAGTTGTCATTGAAACAGATTCCAATCTGCAGACATTGATTACCTGTGAAAAAGCAAAATTTAATATTTCGGGAAAATCAGGAGAAGAATTTTCTTATCTGCCTTATATTGAGAAAGAAGAACCGGTGGAATTATCTCAGTTTACTTTGAAAGAAATTATAAGACAGACTATTTTTACTATCTCTGACCATGACAGCAACAAATTGATGACAGGGGAATTGTTTGAAATAAATGAAAATATTCTGAAAGTGGTTGCCCTGGACGGACACCGTATTTCCATCAGAAAAGTAGAACTGATGAATAATTATGCATCGAAGAAAGTAATCGTTCCGGGAAAAACACTTATTGAAGTAAGTAAAATCCTTTCGGGTGAAGTGGAGAGTAAAGCCAACATTTACTTTACCCCTAACCATATTGTGTTTGAATTTGATCAGACGGTTGTTGTATCACGTTTGATTGAAGGGGAATATTTTAAGATTGATCAGATGCTTTCAAGTGATTATGAGACGAAAGTAAGAGTGAACAAAAAAGAATTGTTAAGTTGTATTGACAGAGCGATGCTCCTTGTAAAAGAGGGAGATAAAAAACCGATTATCATTAACATCGGCGATGAGGCGATGGAATTAAAGATTCAGTCTCAACTCGGTTCAATGAATGAAGATATTTTGATTACAAAAGAGGGAAAAGATTTATTGATTGGATTTAACCCTAAATTTTTGATGGACGCACTTCGTGTTATCGAAGATGAGGAGATTCAGATTTATCTGACGAACGCGAAAGCGCCATGCTTTATCAGAGATGAGAAAGAAAGTTATATTTACCTGATTTTACCGGTAAATTTTAATGCGGTGGTGTAGAAGATGGAAAAAATAAAATTAAGAGAAGAATTTATTAAATTGGGACAGGCGTTAAAGGCTGCCGGACTTGTTGAGTCCGGCGTTGAGGCAAAGGAAGTCATTCAGGACGGTCTCGTGCAGGTAAACGGTGAAATTGATACAAGACGCGGAAGAAAACTGTATGACGGAGATGTAGTCTTTTTTGACGGAGAAGAAATTCAGATAGAGAAATGATTATTAAATCTTTGAAATTAAAAAATTTTAGAAATTATGATTTGCTAAATCTTGATTTTGATTCTGCAACCAATATCCTTTACGGTGATAATGCCCAGGGAAAGACAAATATTTTGGAGGCAATCTATTTGTCAGGGACAACAAAATCACACAGAGGAACAAAAGACAGGGATATGATACGGTTCGGTCAGGAAGAGTCCCACATTGAAACTGTTATTGAGAAAAAGGGAATAGAGTTTAAGACAGACATTCATTTGAAGAAGAACAGCCCGAAAGGTATTGCCATCAATAAAATGCCAATCAGAAAGGCAAGTGAACTGTTTGGCGTAATTCACCTTGTATTTTTTTCACCGGAAGATTTGAATATCATCAAAAACGGTCCTGCGGAGAGAAGAAGATTTATCGATATGGAACTTTCCCAACTGGATAAGGTGTACTTAAATGATTTGGCAAATTATAATCGTATTATTAACCAGAGAAATAAACTGCTGAAAGACATTTACGGCAGGGAAGACCTGATTTCCACTCTCGATATATGGGATATGCAGATGGCACACTATGGAGACAGGGTTATGCAGAGGCGGGCAAAATTTATTGCACAGATTAATGGAATTATTGAGAACGTGCATGGAAAATTGACCGGCGGCAAAGAAAAATTGAATTTATTTTATGAAAAAAGTATTGGAGATGCGGATTTTTCTGAGGCAATTTTAAAGAACAGAGAGAGAGATATACGAATGAAAAGTACATCTGTCGGTCCGCACAGAGATGATATATGTTTTAAGGCAGGGGATCTCGATATCAGGAAATTCGGTTCGCAAGGTCAACAGCGCACAGCGGCATTGTCTTTAAAACTTTCAGAAATAGAATTGGTAAAACTGTTAATTAACGATACCCCTATTTTGTTACTTGATGATGTGTTATCGGAGTTGGATAAAAATAGGCAGAATTATTTACTGGACAGCATAAGCAATATACAGACAATCGTCACCTGCACAGGTGTGGACGAATTTGTCAACAGACGCTTTTTAATAAATAAAATATTTCATGTTAATGGCGGACAGGTAAAGAAAGAAAATTAGGAGGATTAATATGAGTACAGAATATGGTGCAGATCAGATTCAAATACTGGAAGGATTGGAAGCGGTAAGAAAAAGACCGGGAATGTACATTGGAAGTACATCGGTAAGAGGACTTCACCATCTGGTGTACGAAATTGTAGACAATGCGGTTGATGAGGCGCTTGCAGGGTATTGTGATACAATTTATGTATCTATTAACAAAGATAATTCCATTACGGTTATAGATAATGGGCGTGGTATCCCTGTTGGAATCAATCACAAAGCGGGACTTCCGGCAGTTGAAGTCGTGTTTACGGTCCTTCATGCAGGCGGAAAATTTGGTGGAGGAGGATACAAAGTATCCGGAGGACTTCACGGTGTAGGTGCGTCAGTTGTAAATGCACTTTCAGAATGGCTTGAAGTAGAGATTTACAAGGACGGAAAGATTTATAAACAGCGTTATGAGAGAGGCCATGTAATGTACAAACTGGAAGTTACAGGCACTTGCGAGCCGGAAAAAACGGGAACGAAAGTAACATTTTTACCGGATAAAGAAATCTTTGAAGAGACAATTTTTGATTATGATACATTGAAACAGCGCTTTAGAGAGATGGCATTCTTAACAAGAAATCTTAAAATTATTCTTGCGGACGAACGTCCTGAGGAGCGTATCGAGAAAACATTTCACTATGAAGGCGGTATTAAGGAGTTTGTGTCATACTTAAATAAAAGCAAAACTCCATTATACGAGCAGATTATTTACTGTGAGGGAGAAAAGGACGGTGTGGCTGTGGAAGTTGCCATGCAGCACAATGATTCTTACAGCGACAACACATATGGATTTGTAAATAACATTACAACTCCGGAAGGCGGAACTCACATAGTCGGATTCAGAAACGCCCTTACAAAAACATTTAATGATTATGCGAGAAAGAACAAACTGTTAAAAGACAGTGAACCTAATCTTTCAGGAGAAGATATAAGAGAAGGTCTTACTGCCATTGTCAGTGTAAAGATTGGAGATCCTCAGTTTGAAGGTCAGACAAAGCAGAAATTGGGCAACAGTGAAGCGAGAGGTGCGGTAGACAACATTGTTAGCACACAGTTACAGATATTTTTAGAGCAAAATCCAAGCGTTGCAAAAATGACGGTAGAAAAATCCGTTATGGCACAGCGTGCCAGAGAAGCCGCAAGAAAAGCGAGAGATTTGACGAGAAGAAAATCTGCTCTTGAGACGATGTCACTTCCGGGAAAATTGGCAGACTGCTCGGATAAAGATCCGGCAAACTGTGAAATCTACATTGTAGAGGGTGATTCTGCCGGCGGATCTGCAAAGA
Organism: Faecalimonas hominis; assembly: GCF_054660755.1. Classification (NCBI taxonomy): domain Bacteria; kingdom Bacillati; phylum Bacillota; class Clostridia; order Lachnospirales; family Lachnospiraceae; genus Faecalimonas; species Faecalimonas hominis. The sequence goes on along the minus strand of NZ_BAAHSH010000053.1, from coordinate 17,782 downwards.
CTGCGAGAGACAGGGCGACACAGGCAATTCTGCCACTTCGCGGAAAAATTTTGAATGTAGAAAAAGCGAGATTAGATAAGATTTATGCCAATGCGGAAATTAAAGCGATGATTACTGCATTTGGTACGGGAATCCATGATGATTTTGATATTTCAAAACTGCGTTACCATAAAATCATTATCATGACCGATGCCGATGTGGACGGTGCACATATCAGTACGTTATTGCTCACGTTCTTATACCGCTTCATGCCGGATTTAATTAAAGAGGGTTATGTGTATCTGGCACAGCCGCCTCTTTACAAATTGGAGAAAAACAAAAAAGTATGGTATGCATACAGTGATGATGAATTAAATCAAATTCTTACAGAAGTGGGAAGAGACGGCAACAATAAGATTCAGAGATATAAAGGTCTTGGAGAGATGGACGCAGAGCAGTTGTGGGAGACAACAATGTCGCCGGAACACAGAGTATTGCTGCGCGTTACAATGGACGAGGAAACATCTTCAGAACTTGATTTGACATTTACAACGCTGATGGGCGATAAAGTAGAGCCAAGACGAGAATTCATTGAGGAAAATGCAAAATATGTCCAGAACCTAGACGTCTAGGATAATCAGAAGGAGAAAAGAAAAATGGAAGATAATATTTTTGATAAGGTTCATGATGTTGACCTGAAAAAGACAATGGAAAGTTCATATATCGATTATGCCATGAGTGTTATCGCTTCCCGTGCATTGCCTGACGTCAGAGACGGATTAAAACCTGTACAAAGAAGAATTTTATATTCAATGATAGAGTTGAACAACGGTCCGGACAAACCACATCGTAAATGTGCCCGTATCGTCGGTGATACAATGGGTAAATATCACCCGCACGGTGACAGTTCCATCTATGGTGCGTTAGTTAATATGGCGCAGGAATGGTCAACGAGATATCCGCTTGTAGACGGACATGGAAACTTTGGTTCAGTGGACGGTGACGGTGCGGCCGCAATGCGTTACACAGAGGCACGTTTAAGTAAGATTTCCATGGAACTGACAGCGGACATCAATAAAGATACTGTTGATTTTGTACCAAACTTTGATGAGACGGAAAAAGAACCTGCCGTTCTTCCGGCAAGATTTCCTAATCTTCTTGTAAACGGAACATCGGGAATCGCTGTCGGTATGGCGACAAATATTCCGCCACACAACTTAAAAGAAGTCATCAATGCGGTTGTAAAAATTATTGATGACCAGATTGAAGAAACGGGAGAAACGACAATCGAAGATATTTTACAGATTGTGAAAGGTCCTGATTTTCCGACAGGCGCTACAATCCTCGGCACAAGAGGGATTGAGGAAGCGTACCGTACGGGACGGGGAAAAATCCGCGTTCGGGCAGTGACGGACATCGAACCGATGCAGAACGGTAAGAGCCGTATTGTTGTGACGGAACTTCCGTACATGGTAAATAAAGCAAGACTGATTGAAAAGATTGCAGAACTTGTGCGTGATAAGAAAATTGACGGTATTACGGATTTAAGTGACCAGTCAAACCGCGAAGGAATGAGAATCTGTATTGAACTTCGCCGTGACGCAAATGCGAATGTCATTTTAAATCAGTTATATAAACATACACAGATGCAGGATACTTTTGGTGTAATTATGCTTGCCTTAGTAAATAATGAGCCGAGAGTAATGAATCTTCTTGATATGTTAAACCACTACCTGAAACATCAGGAGGAGGTCGTGACAAGAAGAACGAAATATGAATTAAATAAGGCGGAAGAACGCGCCCACATTTTACAGGGATTATTGATTGCCCTCGATAACATTGATGAAGTTATCAGGATCATAAGAGGTTCCAAGACAACACAGATTGCCAAAGAAGGATTGATTGCAGCATTTGATTTAACGGAAGTGCAGGCACAGGCAATTGTCGATATGAGACTGCGTGCTCTGACAGGTTTGGAAAGAGAAAAACTGGAAACAGAGTATGCCGAACTGATGAAGCGTATCGGAGAGTTGAAAGCAATTCTTGCAGACAGAAAATTATTATTGGGCGTGATCAAAGAAGAAATCATTGTTATCCGCGATAAATACGGTGATGAGAGAAGAACGGCTATCGGATTTGACGAGTATGATATTTCCATGGAAGATTTAATTCCAAGAGAAGATGTCGTAATTACAATGACAAAACTCGGTTATATTAAACGCATGACGGTAGATACATTTAAGAGCCAGAACAGAGGAGGAAAAGGCATAAAGGGAATGCAGACTCTTGAGGAGGACTACATTGAGGATTTATTTATGACAAGTACCCACCACTATGTTATGTTCTTTACAAATACGGGACGTGTGTATAGGCTGAAGGCATATGAGATTCCGGAGGCAGGCAGAACTGCAAGGGGAACGGCAATTATTAATCTGCTTCAGTTAATGCCGGAAGAAAAAATTACTGCCATTATCCCAATCAAAGAATATGTGCAGGGTGAATATCTGTTTATGGCAACGAAAAAAGGTCTTGTGAAGAAAACACCTATTACAGACTATGCAAATGTAAGAAAAACAGGTCTTGCGGCAATCACTCTTCGAGAAGAAGATGAATTAATCGAAGTAAAAGCGACAGACAATGAAAAAGATATTATTTTAGTGACAAAATACGGTCAGTGTATCCGTTTCAATGAAAAAGATGTTCGTTCAACAGGCAGAACTTCTATGGGGGTTCGCGGAATGAACTTGGGAGACAGAGATGAAGTTGTTGGAATGCAGTTAAACACACAGGGAGAACATCTTTTGATCGTATCTGAAAAAGGTATGGGAAAACGTACGGAAATGAGCGAATTTACAAGCCAGAACCGTGGCGGTAAAGGTGTGAAATGCTACAAGATTACAGAAAAAACAGGAAATGTAGTCGGTGTTAAGGCAGTCAGTGAAGACAATGAAATAATGATTATTAACACGGAGGGAATTATTATCCGTATGGAATGTAACAGCATTTCTGTTCTGGGACGTATTACTTCAGGTGTAAAACTGATTAATTTACATGACGATGAAAAAGTTGCAAGTATTGCAAAAGTAAGGGAAGCTTCTTCTGAGTTGGAAGAAAACGCAGAGGAAACAGTGGAATAAAAAATAAAAATCAGAGGGGATAAGAAAGACATTTCTATATCTGCTCTGATTTTCTGCTATAACGAACTGCGGAGGGAATATGAAAACTTTTTATGTAAACGGAAAAATTATTACGATGAATGAGTCAAATTTGTATGCGGAGGCGGTATGTGTAGAAAATGGACGTATTGTTTCTGTTGGAGAGTACAATGAGATTATAAAATTGCAGGAAGAACCGGACGAAGTGATTGACTTACAAGGAAAGACAATGCTTCCGGGATTCATAGATGCGCATTCACATTTCGTAGGGGCAGCAAATGCAATGACACAATGTGACTTATCTTTCTGTAAAAATTTTGATGACATTATTCAGACAATGAGAGCATTTAAGGAAAAAAGAAAACTGTCTGATGAATCGTGGATCATAGGCAGCAATTATGACCAAAATTTTCTGGAAGAGGGACGACACCCGGACAAAGATGTATTAGATCAGATTAGTGAAGTAAATCCTATTCTTTTAATCCATGCATCTTCCCACATGGGAGTTACAAACAGTAAAGGTTTGGAGATACAGCAAATAGATGAGAAAACAGAAGATTGTGCAGGGGGAAGATATGGAAGAGTAGAGGGAACTAATATTCCTGACGGCTATATGGAGGAAAAAGCGTTTTTAACATTTCAGTCTAAACTTCCGATGCAGTCCGTTGAAACATTACTTTCATGTATTCAGGACACACAGAAAATGTATGCGGGTTATGGGGTGACAACCGTTCAGGACGGAATGGTTGGCAAACCGTTATTTGAACTTTTGAAATATGTTTCCTCTACGGGAAAACTGCAGTTAGATGTAGTCGGTTATGCAGATATTATGACGGCATCTGATTTAGTTGAAGAAGAACCGGAGTATATCGGAAAGTATAAAAATCATTTTAAGTTAGGCGGATTTAAAGTATTTTTGGACGGTTCACCCCAGGGAAAAACAGCGTGGCTTACAAAACCGTATGAGAATGAAAAAGAATATAAAGGTTATCCGATTCACGGTAATGACGAACTGAAAAAATATATTTGCCTTGCGTTAGATAAAAAACAGCAGTTGCTTGCTCACTGTAATGGCGATGCGGCTGCGGAACAGTATATTTCAATGTTTGAGCAGGCATTAAGAGAGCGAAAAGAAAAAAATATTTATCGTGCGGTTATGGTTCATGCACAACTTGTAAGAAAAGACCAGTTAGAGAGAATGGCCGATATGGGAATGATACCAAGTTTCTTCGTTGCCCACACATATTACTGGGGGGACATTCATCTGAAAAATTTTGGTGAGAAAAGAGGAAGCCGGATTTCACCGGTAAAAGATGCCGTGGAATTGAAAATGAAATATACATTTCATCAGGATACACCGGTTGTTCCGCCGGATATGATGCGTACAGTTTCCTGTGCGGTAAACAGAGTGTCAAGAACAGGACAGAGTATTGGAGAAAATCAGAGAATTTCCGTTTTGGAGGCGCTAAAAGCAATTACAAGTTACGGTGCGTACCAATATTTTGAAGAAAATGACAAGGGAACAATCGAAAAAGGAAAATATGCTGACTTTGTTGTTTTAGATAAAAATCCCCTGGAGACAGAGAAAGAAAATCTTGCCGACATAAAAGTACTGATGACAATTAAAGAAAATAAAGTAATTTACAAAAATGGGGAAGATACAAATGAATCAGCGGAGTAAAGGAATTGTTTTGGCGGTCACAACTGCCGTAATGTGGGGGATTATGGGAATTTTTGTGAGAGATTTATCTCACAATCAATTTACCAATATTGAAATTTCATTTTTTAGATGTGCGTTGGCGGGGGCAGCGTATTTTATCTTCTTGTTACTGACAAAACCGTCGGCACTTAAAGTTAACATAAAAGGACTTGTCATCTGTGTTTTATACGGTGCGGTCGCATACAGTATCAGTTTTGTAAGTTATAGCGTATCAGTGTCGCGCATTCCTGTTGGAGTGGCAACTGTCTTAATGTTTATGAGCCCGATTTGGGTTGTGATTTTAGGAACGGTGATGTTTAAGGAAAAATTACAGAAAAGTAAGATAGTTACGATTGTCATCTGCTTTATAGGTGCAATTCTTGTGGCAAATCTTATCGGCGGAGGAGAGATAAAACTGGACGCCATAGGAATTTTAGCAGGAATTATTAACGGAATTGGAGTTGCATTGCAAATTTTACTTCCTAAATTTTTCGCAAAAGAGTATGATAGAGATACGTTACTTGTTTATGGATTTTTGGGAGCAGCATCTGTACTGCTTTTTGGAATGGATTTCGGTTCGGTTGCCGAACATATTTCAAATACGCCAATGACAAATTTAATATGGGATTTATTTGGAATTGGAATTTTATGTACAATGGTGGCAAATGCAGCCTGTGTAAAATCTACACAGTATGTGGAGGCTTCGACAACAAGTATTCTTTCTGCACTGGAAGTTGTAGTCGGAACACTTGTAGGATTTTTTATTTTCCATGAACATCTGACTTTTTTACAGATAGCAGGTGCAGTTATTATCGTTGTGGGGGCGATAGGCTCAGAAATTTATCAGCCTAAAAAGAAAGGAAAGAATGAATGTATACAGTAATCATTGCAGATGATGAAGAAGAAATCAGACGTTCTCTGATTAGAAAGATTGATTGGGAGAGTATTGGGTTTAAAGTTGTGGGAGAGGCCGGAAACGGCGAAGATGCATTAGAACTTGTGGAAAAACTGGAACCGGATTTATTGCTTACGGACGTAAAGATGCCGTTTATATCGGGAATTGAACTTGCAAGACAGGTAAGGGAAATCAGACCGACAATTCAGATTGCATTTTTAAGCGGATATGATGATTTTTCGTATGCACAGCAGGCAATTCAATACAATATCGTAAGTTATATGTTAAAGCCAATCTCATCGGGGGACATTACAAAAGAACTGAAAAATATCAAATTAAAAATTGAAAGAAAATTTGAAGAGTTTGCTACGAAGACGCCAAGTTCTGAAAAAATGGAAAAATCAGAATTTTTAATGCCTTTATTGTTGGACAGTTTTCAGAAAGAACGCTCTGAGGAAGAAAAAAAGAGATTGGTAGAAAAAGCAGTGGAATGCGGTGTATTGGAACCGGGAAATTTAGATGTGCTGAAATATGTTGTTCTTGTCACACGAATTTTAAATGAAGATGGGGAAGTGTGTACGGACAGGACAAGCGTAAATGCCATTGATTCAATTTTAAAGAAATATGTCAAACATTCCAGTGTATATATGCATGGAAAAGTAGTTTCTCTTCTCAGTGCGACAAAAACGGGATTTAATAAATATTTGCATATTATCGTGGAGGACATCAGCCAGAGTGTCGAACGTATTATGGAATTAAACTGTACAATAGGTGTAAGCCGTGTGGGTGAGGATTTGTCCTGTATCCACGAGTGCTATTTGGAGGCAATGAATGCCATAAGTTATTCTAAGAAAAACCGAAGAAATATTCACTTTATCGGTGACGAGGAGAGAATGAATACGCTGGATCAGGAACTGGTACAGCAGACGATTCAGGATATTGAAAATCTGATCAGAAGTGGAAGTCAGGAAGAAATTCAGGAATATTTTGTTTCTTTTGGAAAGTTGATCGAACAGAGGAAGGTTACAAAGGTGGCAATTAATTTCATATTTGTACAACTGATTGCATCTGTTTTTCAGGTTGTATATGCGGTTGCCGGAAATGACGCAGTACAGAGAATACAGAAAAATTTTGCATTTTACAGTATGCCGGTTTTATCCGGAAGTACAAAATCCACTTTAAAATATTACGAAGAAATCTGTTTAATGGCGAGAAACATTATCTCGGAACAGCGAAAAAAGAGCAGTGAAGTGTTATGTGAAAATACAATTCGCATTATCAATGAGCAATATATGGATCCAAATTTATCTTTGTCGGACGTCAGCAGTGAGAATTCGGTAAGTCCGAACTATTTAAGTGCGGTAATCAAAAGAGAAAACGGAAGTACATTTAAAGATTTGCTGACAAAGAAAAGAATTGAAAAAGCACAGGAATTGCTTTTCTGTACATCAATGAAAATAAGAGAAATAGCGGAAAAATGCGGATATAACGACCAGCACTACTTCAGTTATTGTTTCAAAAAGTATACGGGAATGTCACCGAATGTCTGCAGGAGAAATTATGAAGAGAATAAAGAATAAACGAAATATAATGAAAAAAATTTCTCTTTCGCAAATGCTGACGGGGATTGTTGTCATGATTGTGCTTGTACTGACTGTAACGTTCTTCTTTGCATTCGTTAATATTTACAAAAACACAACGGAAGAAAATGTAGTTACAAGTAGTGAACAGGCTGTTTTACAGGTAAAGAATACGGTGGAAAATTATACTGAAGACATGGAAATTTTGATGGAGATGATTCAGAAAAATATTAGCCGGGGAAAAGAAAATACAGATACGTATCTGAAAAACTTAATCAGTATCCGAAAGGATATCGTGGCAATTACAACATATGATGAACAGGGAAATTTATTAAAAGCATGGTCTGACAGAGGAAAATTAAAAGAAAATATTGTTGAAAACCTTTCTTTTAATCCAAATGTTCCAAAAGAGAAAGAGGAAATGCTAAACGTTACAAAACCGCATGTGGAATCTCTGTTTAAAGATTATTATCCGTGGGTTGTTACGATTTCAGAATACATGAAGAACTCTGAAGGAGAGACTATTCAGGTGGCGCTGGATATTCAGTTTTCGCAGATTGCAAATTATATGGACGATGTAGGAATCGGCCAGCACGGATATTGCTACATTGCCGACAAGAAGGGCGATATTATTTATCACCCACAGCAACAGTTGATTTATTCAGGATTAAAAGAAGAGGAATATAATTATTTAAAGGACGGTTCTCATGTTGAGAAAGATGCAATTTATTCTGTACGGTCGCTTGATAATTGCGAGTGGAAAATTATAGGTGTCTGTTATATTGATGAAATGATTACAAATAAAGTCAATCACATCATGAAGACACTGTCTGTTATTTTTCTTATAGTTGTTTTACTTACGGTACTCATTATCCGTTTCTTTTCTAAACTTTTTTCCAATCCTGCCCGAGAACTTGCAAATGCCATGCAGGAATTTGAAAAAGATACAAATAATTTTGAGTTCAAATCAATAGAGGGAACGGCGGAAATCACTTCCCTTACAGAATCTTTTGAACATATGGTTGTACAAATTAAAGAACTGGTTGAGAAGGTAAGACAGGAAGAGGTTACGTTAAGAAAAACAGAATTGAAGGCTCTTCAGGCACAGATTAATCCACATTTTCTTTATAACACGTTAGACGCAATAGCATGGCTGTGTGAGGAAGAACGGCATAAAGATGCTGTTGAGATGGTGAATTCTCTTGCAAAACTGTTTAGAATCAGTATAAGCAGAGGACATGAACTGATTACGATCGAAAAGGAAATGCAGCATGCAAAAAGTTACCTGAAAATCCAAAATTTCCGTTACAAAAATCAATTTACCTATTCGTTTGATGTAGATGAGGAATGTTTAAATTATCTCTGTAACAAAATTACATTGCAGCCGATTATTGAAAATGCCATTTATCACGGAATAGACAGAATGGTAGATGAAGGAAAAATAAATATCGGCATTCATCAAAAAGGCGATAGGATTATTTTTACGGTAGAGGATAACGGTGTCGGAATGACAGAAGAACAGTGTGAAGAAATTTTACACAAAGATGCGGGTGACAGAGTGGGAATCGGAATCAAAAATGTAAATGACCGAATCAAAATTTATTTTGGCGAGGAATATGGTTTAACTATACAGAGTGAACTGGACGAGGGAACAAGAGTAACCATTAGTATGCCAAAAATAACGGAGAACGATTATGGAGAAAAATAAGAAAAAAGTAATTGCCTTTTTCTGTATTTGTATGTTATTCATATCCGGCTGCGGTATGGAAAACAGTGAAAATATACAAAAAAGAAAAGTTGCCGTCATCATGAAATCAACGGATTCTGCTTTTTTTAAAGCGGTAAGTTTGGGAGCAAATGCTGCCGGAACGGCGTACAATATGGAGATTTTATTTGAAGGTCCCAAAAACGAGGAAGATTATAAGACACAAAATAAAATGATTGAGCAGGCAATTCAGGAAGAATATGATGCAATTGTATTTTCGGCAGTAGACTATAATGCAAATGCTGAGGCGATAGATAAAGCCGCTCATGCGGGAATCAAAACAATTGTCATTGACAGCGATGTAAACAGTAAAAAGGTAAATTGCAGAATCAGCACAAACAACTATAAGGCAGGTAAAATGGCAGGTCAGGCCGTATTGGAAAACAAATCTGAAGAGTTAAATATCGGGATTGTAAACTTTGATAAGAATTCAAGAAACGGTCAGGAGAGAGAAAGAGGTTTTAAGGACTTTGTTAAAAAAGACAATCGTGTGAAAAATGTAGAAACAATCAATGTTATCTCTACAGTGGAACAGGCGAAGAATCAGACAAAAGAATTTTTGGAAGAACATCAGGAAATGAACGTACTTGTGACTTTCAATGAATGGACAAGTTTGGGTGTAGGATATGCGGTCAGAGAATTGGGACTACAGGACAAAATACAGGTAGTCGCCTTTGATAATAATGTCATCTCCGTAGGAATGTTGGAAACAGGTGAGGTAGATGCACTGATTGTACAGAATCCATATGCTATGGGATACTTAGGAGTGGAGAGTGCATATAACCTGTTAAATGAAATTCCGATAAAGGGGAAACAGGTGGATACGGAGACAATTTGTGCCACACGAGAGAATATGTATGATGACGAATATCAAAAAACATTGTTCGCATTTGAGTAAATTTGATAAAAATCGTAAAAAATCATACAAAAAAAATAAATAATTTAATAGGAATAAGTACAAGTTCGTGTTATAATAACCTCATCAATGATTAGCAAAGGGAGGAAACAATCATGAAAAAGAAACTATTAGCAGCTGTTCTTTGCGTGGCAATGGTAGCAGCAACACTCGTTGGTTGTGGTTCATCTGACGATGGTAAAAAAGATGGAGGAAAGAAATCAGACTTAAAAGTAGGTGTATTCTATTACACATATGCTGATACTTATATTTCATCAGTTCGTACAGCACTTGACAAACAATTAGATGACATGGGTGTTGATTACCAGGATTATGATGGAAACAGTAACCAGACAACACAGAACGAACAGATTGATACAGCAATTCAGTCAGGAACAAACTTATTAATCGTAAACATCGTAACATCAGGTTCAAATGATGCTTCTACACAGGTAATTGAAAAAGCAAAAGCAGCAGACGTACCTGTAATCTTCTTCAACCGTGCAGTAGAAGATCCTAAGGGAAAAGAAGGTGTAGTTCTTAACACATATGACAAATGTGCATTCGTTGGAACAGACGCTCCTGAAGCAGGACATATGCAGGGTGAAATGATTGGTGATTACTTAGTTAAAAACTATGACAAAGTAGACCTTAACAAAGATGGAAAAATTTCTTACGCTATGTTCATGGGACAGTTAGGAAATGTTGAAGCAATTTACCGTACACAGTACGCTGTAGAAGATGCTAACAAAAAATTAGTTGAAGCAGGAAAACCAGAATTACAGTTCTTTGATGCATCTAACAAAGACAAATACCAGGTTGACCAAGATGGTAACTGGAGTGCTGGAGCAGCAAACAACTACATGACAACAAACCTTTCACAGTACAATGAAGGTAACAACAACATGATCGAACTTGTTATCTGTAACAACGACGGTATGGCAGAAGGTGCTATCGCAGCATTAAACGATAAAGGTTGGAACAAAGGTGATGCAGCTAAAACAATTCCTGTATTTGGTGTAGACGCTACAGACGCAGCTAAGAAATTAATCGCTGACGGAAAAATGGTTGGTACAATCAAACAGGACGCTGAAGGTATGGCTAAATGTATCGCTGACTTAACAAAGAACGCATCTGAAGGAAAAGATTTAATGGAAGGAACAGATTCATACAACAAATCTAAAGAAGTTAGTACAAAAATCTACATTCCATACGGAATCTACACAGGTGAAGGTAAATAATCGGGACTGTAAAATAACAAATATTGAAAGCAGCTGCCAAAAGTTGACGGCTGCTTTCTTAAAGTCTAAAGTCTAAAATCTAAAAGAATGGAGGAATGGTCATGGCAAACGATGTTCTTTTGCAGATGAGTCATATCAGTAAAGAATTTCCGGGTGTTAAGGCACTTAATGATGTTTCCCTTACTGTAAAAAAGGGAACTGTACACGCACTTATGGGTGAAAATGGTGCAGGAAAATCGACACTGATGAAATGTCTGTTTGGAATGTACAAAAAAGATGGCGGAACAATTAAACTAGAAGGAAAAGAAGTAGATTTTAAAAATTCTAAAGAGGCATTGGAAAACGGTGTAGCAATGGTGCATCAGGAATTGAACCAGGCTCTGAAACGTAACGTAATGGATAATATCTGGCTTGGACGTTATCCGAAAGTTGCCGGTCTCATGGTAAATGAAAAGAAAATTTATCAGGATACAATGGATATTTTCAAAGAGTTGGAAATTGACGTAGATCCAAGAAGAGTTATGAGCACAATGCCGGTTTCGCAGAGACAGATGGTTGAAATTGCAAAAGCAGTTTCATTTAATTCAAAAGTAATCGTATTTGATGAGCCTACTTCCTCACTTACAGAAGAAGAAGTAGAACATTTATTTAAGATTATCAATATGTTAAGAGACCGCGGAGTAGGTATTATTTATATTTCGCATAAAATGGCAGAAATTAAGAGAATTTCTGATGAAATTACTATCATGCGTGATGGTACATGGGTTGCAACAAAACCTGCTGATGAATTATCTATGGACGATATCATCAGATTAATGGTAGGTCGTGAATTGACAAACCAGTTCCCGCCAAAAACAAATAAACCGGGAGAAATTGCATTAGAGGTAGAAGGCTTAACAGCGCAGTATTCTTCATTAAAAGATGTTTCCTTTAATGTAAGAAAAGGAGAAATTGTAGGTCTTGCCGGACTAGATGGAAGTGGACGTACAGAAACATTGGAAAATATTTTCGGTATCGCTACAAGACATTCAGGTACAATTAAATTAGATGGTAAAGTAGTTAAAAATCGTAATTCAAGAGAATCAATTAAAAATGGTTTTGCATTATTAACAGAGGAAAGACGTGCAACAGGTATTTTTGGAATTTTAAGTATTCGTGAAAACACAGTTATTTCAAGTTTGAAAAAACATAAAAAGGCCGGTGTTTACTTAAGTGAGAAATCAATGAAAAAGGATACACAATGGTCTATTGATGCAATGCATACAAAGACACCTACTCAGGAAACGAAAATCCGTTCTCTGTCAGGTGGTAACCAACAGAAAGTTATTCTTGGAAGATGGCTTCTAACAGAACCGGAAGTTCTTCTTCTTGATGAACCGACACGTGGTATTGACGTTGGTGCTAAATATGAAATCTATCAGTTAATACTTGATTTAGCAAATAAAGGAAAAGTCGTTATGGTAGTTTCTTCGGAGATGCCGGAATTACTTGGAATTTGTGATAGAATTCTTGTTATGTCAGGCGGACGCCTTGCAGGAGAAGTAGATGCAAAAGAGACGACACAGGAAGAGATTATGACCCTTGCGGCAAAATTTGTATAGAGGAGGAGCGTTTTTATGAGATTAGTTGCAAATATAAAAGAACGTCAGGCAAGTTACAAAGCCTTAGACAGCAAAGATAAAAGAACATATTGGAAGGAATTTGCGTTAAACAATGCGTTATATTTCTTAATTATCGTTGCAGTTATTTACACTGCAGTACAGAACCCTAAATTTGTTAGTACATCATCTATCGTAAATATTATTTCACTTTCAGCAGCAAATATTCCAATCGCTGTTGGTATTGCGGGGTGTATCGTACTTACAGGTACTGACCTTTCAGCAGGTCGTGTAGTTGGTCTTACAGCATGTATTTCAGCATCATTGTTACAGGCTGTTGATTATCCAACAAAAATTTTCCCGGATTTACCGGTATTACCAATTCCACTCGTTATTTTAATCGTAGTGTTAGTTGGTGCGATTGTCGGTGTAGTTAACGGTTTCTTCGTAGCTCACTTCCAGTTACACCCATTTATTGTTACATTGGCAACTCAGTTGATCGTATATGGTGTTCTGTTAATGTACATTATGTTAAACGGAAACAACGGACAGCCATTATCAGGTTTAGACCAGTCTTTCAAAGACTTTGTAACAGGTAGTGTATTAAAGATTGATGGTGTTCCGATTCCAAACTACGTTTGGTACGCTTGTATCATTGTTATTTTAATGTGGTTTATTTGGAATAAAACTTCATTTGGTAAAAACATGTTCGCTGTTGGTTCAAACCAGGAAGCAGCAAACGTATCTGGTGTAAACGTTGCAAAAACAATTATTTTAGTACATACATTAGCTGGTGCAATGTATGCTGTAACAGGTTTCATTGAAGCAGCACGTATCGGTTCAAACCAGGCAAATACAGGTCTTAACTATGAATGTGATGCTATCGCAGCCTGCGTTATCGGTGGTGTATCTTTCGTAGGTGGTACTGGTAAAATCCGTGGCGTTGTAATGGGTGTATTTATCCTTCGTATCATCTTCGTAGCATTGAACTTCTTATCAATCAACCAGAACTTACAGTATGTAATCAAAGGTTTAATTATCTTAGTTGCTTGTGCAATCGATATGAGAAAATACCTTGTTCGTAAATAGGAGAAGTTATGAGCGACAAAGCAAGAGAAAAAGGAAGGCTGGCAATTTATGGCATGGCCGGACTTTATATTCTTTATATGGCATATAGTATCTTTAAAGGCTTATCAGACAGTGCGGGTTCAGAACAACTCGTATTGTTTGTGGCAATGATTGCATTTGCAGTTATTGGCGTAGTACTAATTGTATTTAGTGTGGTAAGAGGTTATAAGATAAGTAAAGCCGAATATGACGATAAAAAAAATAAAGAGAATGAGAATAAATAGCAATTGGGGACGTAGTGTTTTTAAATTTCACTACGTCCCCAATTGCGTTTTACCCTGTCCCTTTTTGCAGGTAAAAAACTTTTAGCAAATCAATAGTTAAAGAATATACTGATAAGGGAGGGAATAATATGATGCGAAATATAAACGGTATGCCGGACGCATACGCACAGGTTAGAGGAGATGCAGCACACTCCAAAATATATGGAAATGTATATTTTTACGGAATGTATAATGGCACACTTGTTGTTGCGGAAATTTATGGTTTGCCAAATACAGAGGAAAAAGATAACGGAAATTTTTACGGATTCCATATACATGAAGGGGAATATTGTACGGGAGACATGGAAGATTCCTTTAAAAATGCAGGAGCGCACTATAATCCGGACAAAACGGAACACCCAAAACATAGGGGAGATTTACCGCCTTTATTAGCAAATGAAGGAATAGCGTGGAGTGCCGTATATACGGATAGGTTTTACCCTGAAGAAGTTGTCGGTAAAACAGTAATCATACATGGTATGGCAGATGATTTCAAAACACAGCCATCGGGAAACGCAGGAATGAAAATAGCCTGCGGAGAAATTGTGGAATAAATGTGAACAGGGACGTAGTAAAATTCAAAAACACTACGTCCCCAATTAAGTTTTACCCTGTCCCTTTTTACAATTCTCTCAATATGATTTCAGCAGTTTTTTGAACTATATCCGCAACAAATCGTGTGCACTGCGCCTTTCTTTCCGGCGAATTTTTTTCTAATCCTTTAGTTAAAATCCTACAGCAGGTAGCGCCACAGGTTTGTTTAAAGTAATCGTGCAATTCATTTGTTAATTCAAAACACTTCTGAATTGCAGGATCATTAGGCGTACGTCTGCCAAAAAAATAGCCAATGCACATTGTGCTGCCGGCAAGAGCACCGCAAATACAGCCACCTCCGCCGAGACCCCATGGAAAACCGGAACTCATTGCAATGGCATCGTCGGATAAATCCAAGTCAAAATGTTTTTTTATTGCGTAAATAACAGACTCAGAACAGGCAAATCCATGATTAAAAATTTCAACAGCATCGTTTCTTAACGCCTGCATATCTATATTTGTTGTCATAATAAAATCCTCCTATAAAATAAAGTTTAAAATTTATTCCTATATCAAATTTTATCATGGCGTGGTAAATAGAGGCAAATTATTTTTAAAATAAGGAAGTGACTTTTATATTTAAAGTACATATGCTATGATTAAAATTAAATAGATTAAAAAGCAGGAGGCAAATATGGTACGGACGATAGATGTAAATGAAATTACAAAACAAATAAAAGAAATGTGCATTGAAGCAAATCATTTTCTATCATCGGATATGGTTTGTGCAATGGAAAATGCAAAAAATACAGAACGCTCACCTCTTGGAAAACAGATTTTAGAGCAGTTACAGGAAAATTTAGAAATTGCAGGAGAAGAGATGATTCCCATTTGTCAAGATACGGGAATGGCGGTAGTTTTTTTGGAAATAGGACAAGATGTTCATTTTAAAGGCGGTTTATTAGAAGATGCGGTAAATGAAGGAGTGCGTCAGGGATATCAGGAAGGATTTTTGAGAAAATCAGTAGTAAATGACCCGATTATCCGTGAAAATACAAAAGATAATACGCCTGCGGTTATTCACTATAAAATGGTAGAGGGAAACAAAGTAAAGATAAAAGTTGCCCCAAAAGGATTTGGAAGTGAAAATATGAGTCGCGTATTTATGCTTAAACCTGCAGACAGTTTAGAAGGGGTAAAAAATGCAATACTGACAGCAGTAAAAGATGCGGGACCTAATGCCTGTCCTCCAATGGTAGTTGGCGTTGGAATTGGCGGTACATTTGAAAAATGTGCCTTGATGGCAAAAGAAGCATTGACACGAGAAACAGGAGTGCATTCTGAAATACCATATGTAAAAGAATTGGAAGAAGAAATGCTTAAGAAAATTAACCGGTTGGGAATAGGACCGGGAGGACTTGGCGGAACGTCTACGGCACTTGCAGTTCATATTAACACATACCCTACTCATATCGCAGGGCTTCCGGTGGCAGTTAATATTTGTTGTCATGTAAACAGACATATTATTCGGGAGGTTTAAAATGAAAAAGCAGATACAAATACCAATTCAAAAAGAAATTATTCGGGAATTAAAAGCAGGAGATTATGTTTATCTTACGGGCGAAATTTATACGGCAAGAGATGCTGCGCATAAAAGAATGAATGAGACATTAGACAGAAAAGAAGAATTGCCTGTTAATATAAAAGATAAAATTATTTATTATATGGGGCCTTCTCCTGCCAGAGAAGGAAAAGTAATCGGCTCGGCAGGTCCTACAACTGCGAGCAGAATGGATAAATATGCTCCCAGATTAATGGATTTAGGACTTTCGGGAATGATAGGTAAAGGGAAGAGAAGTCAAGAGGTTATAGATGCAATTATAAGGAATGAAGGGGTATATTTTGCGGCAGTAGGCGGAGCCGGAGCGTTATTGTCAAAATGTATCAAAAAGTCAGAAGTAATCGCTTACGATGATTTAGGAACAGAAGCAATCAGACGATTAGAAGTAGAGGACTTTCCTGTTATCGTTGTAATTGACAGCGAGGGAAATAATCTGTATGAAATGGCAATAGAAGAATATAAAGAAGGATAAATAAAATGAAAAGAATTTTATTAATGGTGTTCAGAAATATTATATTAGTTCCGTATATGTGGTGCAAATTGTGTTATTACGCTTCACATGTAGAGAAATATTCGGAGCAGAAGAGATATGATATGTTACGATTTATTGTTTTTCGCGCAAACAAAGGCGGAAATGTGCATATTGATGTTTTCGGAAAAGAAAACATTCCAAAAGAAAATGGATTTATGTTCTACCCAAACCATCAGGGATTGTATGATGTACTTGCAATAGTTGAGGCATGTGATGTACCTTTTTCTGTTGTGGCTAAAAAAGAAGTGGGAAATATTCAGTTTTTAAAGCAGGTATTTGCCTGTATGAAAGCGTATCTGATTGACAGAGATGACGTAAGACAATCCATGCAGATAATCATCGACGTATCAAAAGAAGTGGCATCAGGAAGAAACTACCTAATCTTTGCGGAGGGTACACGCTCCAAACTGGGAAATAAATTATTAGACTTCAAGGGCGGAAGTTTTAAGGCGGCTACAAAAGCAAAATGTCCTATTGTCCCGGTTGCACTTGTAAATTCATTTAAACCGTTTGATACAAATTCAATTAAACCTGTCAATGTGGAAGTACATTTTTTAAAACCTATGTTATATGAAGAATACAAAGATATGAAGACAACTGAGATAGCAATTGAAGTAAAAAAACGTATTGCAAAAGTTGTAGAAAGAGAAGAATAAAATAGAAGTAAAAAATATGTAAAAAAAACATTGACAAGTTATAAAACCTCTAGTATAATCAATAATGCACTGTGAACAACAAGTGTATATCATATTGAAAAACACTTCAGGAGAAATACTCAAGAGGCTGAAGAGGTGCCCCTGCTAAGGGTATAGGTCGGGTAACCGGCGCGAGGGTTCAAATCCCTCTTTCTCCGCTTTGAAAAAACAACTGAGAAAAATAAAATTCAAAAAAATGAAA
>NZ_BAAHSH010000052.1:0-29714 GCF_054660755.1 Faecalimonas hominis | reverse complement strand
CTCGGTTTACAATTCATCATATGAAAGGCAAAGAAGTTGTCGGAATTGACATGGATATTGCAAAAGCGATTGCAGATGATATGGGAAAAGAACTGAAAATCAAAAATATGGAGTTTGACGGTG
Organism: Faecalimonas hominis; assembly: GCF_054660755.1. Taxonomy (NCBI): domain Bacteria; kingdom Bacillati; phylum Bacillota; class Clostridia; order Lachnospirales; family Lachnospiraceae; genus Faecalimonas; species Faecalimonas hominis. The sequence goes on along the minus strand of NZ_BAAHSH010000052.1, from coordinate 29,591 downwards.
CGTTGGCCAGTGTGGCAAGCGGAAAAGTAGATTTTGTTGCGGCAGGTGTTTCCATCAATGAAAAGCGTAAAAAGACAATGGATTTTTCACACGAATATGTGGATTCGACGGAAGTGATTGTCGTAAACGGAGAAAATCCGGCAATTTCCGGTAAAGTGTCGGGAGAGAGCCTGAATGGAAAAGTAGTTGCTGTGCAGCAGGGGAATATTGCGGACAGTTGGGTATCAAACGAGGAAAACTGTAAGCCAAAAGAAGTGAAAAGATATACAAAATTTGCACAGGCAAGTGAGGACTTAAAAAACAATAAAGTGGACTGCATTGTCATGGACAAGTATCCTGCCGAAAAACTTATCTCAGAAAATAAAGAATTGAAGATTTTAGACGGTGTTCTTTTTGAGGATAAATATGCCATTGCGGTAAAAAAAGGTAATAAGGAACTTTTGGATAAAATCAACAAAGTAATTGATAAACTGATTGCAGATGGAAAGATTGAAGAATTTACTGCAAACCATACACAGAAATAATCTTGAAAGGAAAAAGCAAAATGGATTTGATTCAAAATTTTATTGACGGTTTTTATAATGCCGTGATTTATGACCAGAGATATTTGGTATATCTGGACGGATTGAAAGTAACAATTTTAATCTCCCTGTTTGCCATTGCAATCGGGGTGGCTATCGGACTTTTAATAGCAGTCATTAAAGTGAGCGCTTCGGAAAAGAAAGTGTTGGTTGGCTTGAAATGGCTCTGCAACGTTTATATAACCGTGATAAGGGGAACTCCGGTTATGGTACAACTGCTTATCATTTACAATTTAGTTTTTACTGCAAGAGATACAAATGAAATTGTGGTAGGTGCAATCTGCTTCGGAATTAACTCCGGTGCATATGTTGCGGAAATTATTCGTGCGGGAATTGAATCCATTGATAAAGGTCAGATGGAAGCAGGGCGTTCACTCGGATTTAACTATATTCAGACAATGCGGTATATCATTGTACCACAGGCAATCAAAAATATTCTTCCGGCACTCAGCAATGAATTTATTGTATTGATAAAAGAGACATCTGTGGCGGGAATTATTGCGGTGACGGATTTGACAAAGGCAGCACAATACATAGGTTCAACAGACTATAACATTCTTCCGCCGCTTTATGTCGCAGCAGTATGTTATCTTATCATAGTACTTGGTTTGACAAAGTTACAGGGATTGCTTGAAAGGAGACTGGCAAGATGATTATAACAAAGAACTTACAGAAATCATTTCACGGAAATCAAATATTGAAGGGGATTGACATTCACATTGAGCAGGGAGAAAAGGTAGTTATTGTCGGTCCTTCCGGTTCGGGAAAATCTACGTTTTTGCGTTGCCTGAATCTTCTGGAGACAACGACAGGCGGAGAAGTGTGGTTTGAGGGAAATAATATTACGGGTAAAGAGTGTAACATCAACAAACTGCGTCAGAAAATGGGAATGGTTTTCCAACAGTTTAATTTATTTCCACATCTGTCCGTAAAGGAAAATATTACACTTGCACCGATTAAACTTGGTCTGATGAGCAAAGAAGAGGCGGATAAAAAGGCGGAAGAATTATTAGTTCGAGTAGGTCTTCCGGATAAGGCGGATCAGTATCCGAAACAGTTGTCGGGAGGACAGAAACAACGTATCGCAATTGCGAGAGCGTTGGCGATGAATCCGGAGGTAATGCTTTTTGATGAACCTACGTCAGCGTTGGATCCGGAAATGGTAGGAGAAGTTCTTACGCTGATGAAAGAACTTGCCGACGAAGGAATGACGATGGTTGTCGTTACACATGAGATGGGATTTGCAAGGGAAGTGGCAACCCGAGTTATCTTTATGGACGAAGGACAGATAAAAGAAGAAAATGCACCAGAAGAATTTTTCTCTAATCCAAAAGATGAAAGGTTGAAAGAATTTCTGTCAAAAGTATTATAGAAGTGAAAAGAATCTAATGTTCATTAACATTTGATAAACTGTATTGACTTTCAAAAGGATAAAGCATATAGTGGGTACAAATTATTGAAGAAGTGAGGAATGAACATGAAAGAAAAAATACAACGGTTTATGATGGGACGATACGGTTCGGATACACTCAACAAATTTTTGTTTGGCGTAACGTTGGTCTTACTTATTACAAGTATTCTTTTTGACAGTAATTTTTTAAATTTACTTGCCCTGTTGTTACTCGTAGTCTGTTATGTTAGAATGTTATCGAGAGATGTTCAGAAAAGGTATAATGAGAATGTGAAATTCTTGAATATGAAGAAAGACTTTTTTGGATTCTTTCGCAGAGAGAAATCTTATTTTGAGCAGAGAAAGACACATCATATTTATAAATGTCCGACTTGTAAGCAGAAGATAAGAGTGCCGAAGGGAAAGGGAAGAATCTGTATTACCTGCCCGTCGTGCAAGACTGAATTTATCAAGAACAGTTAGGAGGAGAATGAAAGATGTTATTTATAGAATATCCAAAATGCACAACGTGCAAGAAAGCGAAGAAGTGGCTTGAGGAGAACGGAGTGGAATTTACGGACAGACATATCGTGGAGGACAACCCGTCCAAAGAAGAGTTGAAAGAATGGTATGAGAAGAGTGGGCTTCCATTGAAACGTTTCTTTAACACAAGCGGAATGAAGTATAAGGAAATGAAATTGAAAGATAAATTGCCGGAGATGTCTGAGGAAGAACAGTTGGAATTATTGGCAACAGACGGAATGTTAGTAAAACGTCCATTGCTTATCGGTGAGACATTTGCCATTCCGGGATTTAAGGAGCAGGCGTGGGAAGAGGTTTGCAAATAAATGAAATATGAAAGAATTAAGGTTGGGACGTTCGTTGAACGCCCCAATCGTTTTATTGCGTATGTAAATATAGCGGGCAGGAAGGAAACGGTTCATGTGAAGAATACAGGGCGGTGCAGGGAACTTCTCATTCCGGGGGCGACGGTCTATGTGCAGGAGAGTGACAATCCGAATCGGAAAACAAAATGGGATTTAATCGGTGTGAAGAAAGGAAACAGAATGATTAATATGGATTCCCAAATTACTAATGCAGTAGTAAAAGAATGGATTGAGAAGGGGAATTTATTTGCAAATCCATCTCTGATCAAACCGGAGACGACATACGGACAATCCAGATTTGACTTGTATGTGGAAGAAGGGGAGAGAAAAGCATTTATCGAAGTGAAGGGAGTTACTCTTGAGGAAGACGGTATAGTGCGTTTTCCTGACGCTCCGACGGAACGGGGAGTAAAACATGTGGAAGAATTGTGCCATGCGGTTTCGGAGGGATACGAGGCGTATGTTATTTTTGTTATCCAGATGGATAAAGTATCGTATTTTACGCCAAATGAAAGGACACACAAAGCGTTTGGAGATGCACTGCGGAAGGCGAAAAAAGCAGGAGTACACATTTTGGCATATGACTGTAAAGTGAAGAAAGACAGCATTTCACTATATAAAGAAGTTCCGGTTATTTTGGAGCAGGAACAGTTGAAGGAAATTGTGCAGCCGATTGTCTCATGGTATCGGGAAAATAAACGGCAGTTAGCATGGAGGGAAAATGTCAGCGCCTACAGAGTATGGGTTTCGGAGATTATGCTGCAGCAGACGAGAGTGGAGGCAGTGAAACCGTTTTATGACCGATTTTTAAAGGAACTTCCTACGGTGAAAGATTTAGCAGAGGCGGAAGAGGATAAGTTACTGAAATTGTGGGAAGGATTGGGATATTACAACCGTGTTCGAAATATGCAGAAGGCGGCTGTACAGGTTATGGAAGAATTCCACGGAGAATTTCCGAAAACATATGAAGAAGTTTTATCCCTCTCGGGAATTGGGAATTATACGGCGGGGGCAATCTGCTCCTTTGCCTACGGTATACCGAAACCTGCGGTGGACGGAAATGTACTGCGTGTCATTTCAAGGGTAATCGCAAGTGAAGAGGATATCATGAAACCGGCAGTGCGTACGAAGATAGAGTACATGTTGGACGGTGTCATTCCAAAGGACAGCGCGAGTGATTTTAATCAGGGATTAATAGAGTTGGGAGCGTTAATCTGCACGCCGAAAGGAATGGCAAAATGTGAAAAATGTCCGTTGGGTTCGGTTTGTCAGGCAAAGAAAGAAAATAAAGTGGAGGAACTTCCCGTAAAAGCGAAAACAAAAGAACGGCGGATAGAAAACAGAACCGTATTTGTTTTCCGGGACGGTGAGAATATTGCCATAAGGAAAAGAAAATCAAAGGGACTCTTGGCGGGATTGTATGAGTTCCCGAACGAAGAGGGACATTTTACGGAGGACGAAGTGATTTCCTACAGTAAAACAAAAGGATTATATCCGATGCGAATTAAAAAACTGGGTGAGGCAAAGCATGTGTTCAGCCATGTGGAGTGGCATATGACGGGATATGCCGTCCATGTAGATGAACTGGAGAAAAGTTGTGAAAAAGATATGCTGTTTATTCACCCGGAGGAGATTCAGAAAGAATATCCGATACCGAGCGCTTTTGAATATTATACCAATCAGGTAAATATAAAATTGGGTATAGAAAAAAACTATAAATAGGGAAAATGTATATAAAAAAACGATTAGATTCCGTAGGAAACAGATGGTACTATATATTTTATAAGGTTTACAGTATAAGGAGGCAGACAGATGGAATTAATTAAGGATTTACCTGAAGTTTTTGAAGAATTTGCGGAGCAGAGACAAAAATCATTTCTTGCAGTAAAAGAATTGAAAGATAAAGGGGTTCCGATTGTGGGGGTATATTGTACATACTTTCCACAGGAAATTGTTATGGCAATGGGGGCGGCAGCAGTCAGTTTATGTTCCACGTCGGACGAAACGATACCGGACGCGGAGAAAGACCTTCCGAAAAATTTATGTCCGCTCATTAAATCAAGTTATGGATTTGCGAAGACGGATAAATGTCCATTCTTTTATTTTTCTGATTTAGTTGTGGGAGAGACAACCTGCGATGGAAAGAAAAAAATGTATGAGTATATGGCAGAGTTTAAGCCGGTACACATTATGGAACTGCCAAACACACAGTCAGAAAATGCCTTGGAATTATGGAAAAAAGAAATCATTCGTTTTAAGGAAGTTTTGGAAGAAAGATTTCAGGTGGAAATTACGGAGGATAAGATAAGAGAGGCAATCAGAGATAATAATAAGGCGAGATTATCTTTGAGAAGACTTTATGAAACGATGCGGCATGATCCTGTTGCAATGTACGGACATGATTTATTTAAAGTGCTGTATGGAAGCACATTTAAGTTTGACCGAAAAGAAATTCCATCAGAAGTCGATCCTCTTGTTGAGAAGATTGAGGCAGAGTACGCAAAAGGACAAACAATCCCGAAAAAGCCGCGTATTTTAATTACAGGCTGTCCGATCGGAGGAGCAACGGAGAAGGTAATTCGGGCAATTGAGGATAATGGTGGAGTTGTCGTTACTTATGAGAACTGCAGTGGAGCAAAATCTATTGACAAATTAGTAGATGAAGAAAATCCGGACGTATATGATGCGTTGGCAAGGCGATATCTGGCAATTGGCTGTTCGGTAATGACGCCAAATCCAAACCGTTTGGAATTACTCGGACGTTTGATTGACGAATATAAAGTGGACGGTGTTGTAGAAGTTGTTCTTCAGGCCTGTCATACATACAATGTGGAGACACTGGGGATTAGAAAGTTTGTAAATGAGAAGAAACATATTCCATATATCAGTGTGGAGACAGACTATTCTCAGGCTGATATCGGACAATTAAATACAAGATTAACCGCATTTATTGAAATGCTGTAAATTAAAAGGCGATGCTACAATATAAATTGTGACATCGCCTTTTAATCGCTTTGACTCAAACTGCTATACCTCCTTATGTAAGTTTGTCAATCTGCAAATATTGCTGATTGTAACGGTTCCCCAATCTTTAATATGTTTTACCATAGAAGAAATGAATGCGGAAATAAATGCCGTCTTGGTAGACATATCAACGATGGATACTTTCCGGTGAAGGAAAGGAACTTTGATTGAAGATTCTTCGTCAATAAAAATGAGGAGAATCAAGGTTAAAATGATACCAACTAAAAGTGCGAATGATAAGGTTAACATACAACCGCCTCCTTAAAGAATCTTTTTATTTAACCTTATCATACAACTTAATTATCAGATAGTCAATAAAATTATGCTAAATTTTCTAACGAATTTTTCCCTCGTACTTTTACCGGTTTATACACAATGAGATATAAGACTCCTGCCATGATAAATCCGGCGACAACATCAATAACAGAGTGCTGCTTTAAGAACATCGTAGACAGAATAATGGAAATCGTCAGCAGTAAAGTTAAAATCTGCACCCAGCGATACTGTTTTAATTTGCTGCAATGGGAGATGGCAATATAAGCTCCCAGTGAATTGTATACATGGATACTCGGCAGCACATTTGTGGAGGTATCCACCGCATACAGTTGTCTTACCATATCCACAAAGATATTATCCCGTGCGAATGTCTCCGGTCTTAATTGCAGTCCGTTCGGATAAACTGTGGATACAATGAGGAAAATAGTCATTCCTGAAAACAATAAAATAATCAGGCGATAAAATTCTGACTTCTCCCCAAAGAAGAAAAAGTATCCGATAGTCACTGCGATAAACGCGAACCAAAGTGTGTACGGAATAATAAAATATTCGATGAAAGGTATCTTATCATCAAGAGATGCATGAATCAGATGATAATCGGTTGTAATATGTTTTTCTAAATAAAAGAACCACGGCAGATAGATGAAAATATATAAAAAAACCCAGCCATGTCTGTATTTTTCCCAAAGTTTTTTCCACATAAGAAATGTCAGACTCCTTTTGTTAATAGTATCTTCGTAGAATTATAGCATGGTACAAATGTAACCACAAGGAAGGAGTTGTTTTCTTAATAAAAACTTTAAGATTTCTCGAAAATCATAATAGAATATTTTGATTTGGCGTAAGTGAAATCTTCTTCTGTCCGTAATGTCCACACAGCAATCGGTGTGCCAAACAGATATTTATGCAAAAACAGGCTGATATTTTTCTCGTCATGAAGTTTGTAAGAGATAAAGTCAGGCCTGGTTATTAAGTTGGAAAGAAGATATTTCACGAAAAAGCAGGCAATAAAGGGGATATCCGGTTCTGTTTTTGTCAAATTTGAGGATAACTGTCCCCGGATAACGTGGGGAGCATGTTTTCTAAACCAGAGTAATCCAAGTGAATTAAAAGACTGGATCAAATATGCCCCGTTATAGTTTTGCAGTTCCCGGCAGACAAGAGAACATAAAGTGGTGTCAGAAGTCGGCAGTTTTAATTCGATCAAAAGAGGAGTCTGCCCGTTTACAAGTGCCAGTACTTCTGAAAAGAGAGGAATCTTTTCGGAAGTGCCGGCAAGTGTATGGCGGGATAATTCCTCGTAAGTTGTGTTTTCTACGGACAGATTTTCACCGCACATTCTTGTGAGAAAATCATCGTGAAATACAACAATTTTATTGTCCTTTGTCAAATGCAAATCCAGTTCAATACCAAACCCGTGGGAAACCGCAAGACGAAAAGAGGAGAGGGAGTTCTCGGGAATCGCTTTATGTATATTCCAGTAACCGCGGTGGGCATAATCATAGCGGATAAACGGTTTTAAGTTTTTCCGAAAGCGGAATCTCGGAGCAATCATGTATAAAAAAAGTAAGAAAATAAGCAAAAGAATTAATACAGGCATAATTTACCTCCTTATCTTGCTGTAATGATGCGCAAACGTTCAGAAAGACAGGAAACAGAAATGTCTTTCTGTAAAAATACAGGTTCTCCGTCTGTGTGTACGGGCATGGCACCGCCATACTGAATGGAAATTGTTTCACAATTATACAGATGGCTTCCCTTCAAGTGTGTATGCTTTCCGAACAGGGCAGCAGCGAGGACGAGGAGCAGCCTCCATTTTGGAACGTCGGCAACTGCGCAGATACTTAACAGACGGTCCTCAGGATCTGCGTGAGGGGCAAACTGTACTCCTCCGCCCTCATATCGGTGATTCATGGCGCTGACGAAATAGCAGTGGGAAAAATGGTGTGTTTCTGAGTGGTTCAGCATGATGGTACATTCATATGGCGTCAGAAATAACCATTGCCGGACAGCGATAAGCGCATAGGTCAGTTTCCCAAGATGAACACGGTTCAAAACAGGTTTGATTTTAGAAACAACTGCTTCATGGCATATCCCGGCATCATATCCGATTCCGCAGCTGACGGCAAAACGCCGCTTTTTATTCTTATAAGAAACTTCTCCGATATCCATATAGTGAATATGGGGAGAATGGAGGATATAGTCCAAAGCTTCTTTCGGATTGGAAGGGAGGGAATACCCCCGTGCAAAATCATTTCCCGAGCCGGTCGGAATATATCCGAGTGTCAGATGTTTAAAATCTTCAATTCCGTTAATAACTTCATTTATGGTGCCGTCACCTCCGAGAACAATAACTGTGCGTGTGACGGAATCGGAAGTCAGAGATTTCATAATGGTTGTAGCATGTTTTTGATAGCGGGTAAAATATACCTCGAAAGGAATATGATTCTTTTCTAAAAGTAAATGTATTTCTTCCCACGTCTTCTGCCCTTCGCCGGAGCGGGAATGCGGGTTTACGATAAATGTATACATAGTCATTCTCCTTGTCGTTTATACTCATATTATATCAGAATTTGTAAATACCAACAAGAAAAATAAATGATTAGATATCTAAATATATTTTCTGTAAAAAATTACAAAAGAATATAAAAAAAATATAAAATACTTGACTGTATTGGAAGATACTACTAATATATCAGTTAGATATCTAACTAATTGTGAATAGGAGGGAAGACATGGAACAGTGTACGCAGTTGTTGATGAATCAGGTAATGCACCTTTATATCCAAAGAAGTATGCAGTTATTCCGCGATTTGAAAGTACACCCCGGAGCGGGAGGCATGCTTTGGGCTTTGCGTAAAAATAACGGTATGGCTCAGAAAGAAATTGCAAAAAAACTAGGTATTACTCCGCCGTCCATGACCGTAATGATAAAGAAATTGGAAGGGGAAGGATATATCGTCAAGAAACAGGACGAAAAAGACCAGAGAATGACTCGTATTTTTATTACGGAAAAAGGAAAAGAGATTGCACACCACATGGAGTCAGTTCTCAAAACGCTTGAACAGGAAGCGTTTGCGAATATGAGTGAGGAAGAGATTATGCTTCTTCGCAGACTTTTGATTCAGATGAAAGAAAATTTATTAGATAAAAATTAGAAGGGAGATTAGCATGAGAAAAATATTGAAATTTTTAAAACCCCATGCAGTATCCGTAGTGGCAATTGTTGCGGTACTTATTTTGCAGGCATATTGCGATTTATCTTTGCCGTCATACACTTCAGATATTGTCAATGTGGGAATTCAGCAGGGCGGAATTGATGAACATATTCCGGAGAAGATTTCAAAAGCCGATATGGAAAATCTGTTTCTTTTTATGACGAAAGAAGATATAGAGACAGTAAAGAAGGCGTATGGGACAGACAAAGATACATATGAAAAAGAGGCATATGTATTAAAAGAAACTGAGAATACAGAAGAATTAGAAAAGATTTTGAACAGACCGATGCTGCTAAATACTGAAATGGCGGCAGGCGAATCAGAGAAAAAGATGAATCCGGAAGAACTGAAAATGCTGCCGGAACAACAGCGAATGGCAATTCTTGAACAGATGAACGAGAAGTTGAAGGATATGCCGGACACGATGCTTGAACAGGCGTCCACACTATATATTAAGGCGGCTTATGAGAGATTGGGGGTCGATGTAGATAAGATTCAGACCACTTACATTTTGACAACCGGCGGCAAGATGCTTGCACTTGCACTTTTGGGAATGCTTGTGAGCGTTATGGTTGGACTTTTGGCATCGAGAATTGCCGCATCAACCGGTAGAGATTTGCGAAGCGGTATTTTCAAAAAGGTAGTGGGATTCTCTAGCGGGGAATTTGATAAGTTTTCAACGGCTTCGCTTATCACGAGAAGTACAAATGATATTCAACAGATTCAGTTAGTGATTGTAATGCTTTTACGAATGGTTTTATATGCACCGATCATTGGCATTGGAGGCGTCATAAAAGTACTGAATACAAATGTGTCAATGTCATGGATTATTGCTTTGGCCGTTGTATTGATTTCCATTTTAGTATTCACTCTCTTTATCGTTGCGATGCCTAAGTTTAAAATGCTTCAAAATTTAGTGGATAAACTAAACCTTGTTACAAGAGAAATTCTTACAGGACTTCCGGTTATCCGTGCATTCAGCACAGAAAAACATGAAGAAGAACGTTTTGACAAAGCAAACAGAGATTTGACACGCACCAATCTTTTTGTCAACAGAGCAATGACGTTAATGATGCCTACAATGATGCTTATTATGAACGGAGTTTCCGTTTTGATTGTGTGGGTAGGTGCAAACGGAATCAATGACGGACAGATGCAGGTTGGAGATATGATGGCGTTTATTCAATATACAATGCAGATTATTATGGCGTTCTTAATGATTTGTATGATTTCCATTATGCTTCCGAGAGCATCGGTATCTGCTTCCCGTGTTGATGAAATACTGACAAGTGAAACGATGATTCATGATGCAAAAAATCCAAAGAAAATTGAGGATAAAAAAGACGGAAGTGTTGAATTTGACCATGTATCTTTCCAGTATCCGAATGCAGAGGAAGATGTGCTGCACGACATTTCCTTTGTTGCGGAGGCGGGAAAAACAACTGCATTTATCGGAAGTACGGGAAGCGGAAAGTCTACGCTGGTAAATCTTATTCCGAGATTTTATGATGTGACGGGAGGAACAATCCGTATAAACGGAGTGGACATCAGAGACGTTTCACAGCATGATTTGAGAGAAAAACTGGGGTATGTTTCGCAGAAAGGTATTCTCTTCTCGGGAACGATTGCTTCCAATATTATGTATGGAAATACAAAAGGTACGGAAGAGGAGATGAAGGAAGCAGCCCGCATTGCGCAGGCGGAAGAGTTCATTGACGCAAAACCGGAGCAGTTTGAGAGTCCTGTTTCTCAGGGTGGCGCAAATGTTTCCGGAGGACAGAAACAGCGTCTGTCCATCGCGAGGGCGATTGCGAAAAATCCGGATATTTACATCTTCGATGACAGTTTTTCCGCACTGGATTATAAAACGGACGTAACACTCCGTAAGGCGCTGCAGGAACACACATCAAACAGTGTAGTTTTAATTGTAGCACAGCGTATCAGTACAATTCTTCATGCGGAACAGATTATTGTTCTCGATGAAGGCAAGATAGCAGGAAAAGGAACGCATAAAGAGTTATTGAAAAACTGTGAGGTTTACAGACAGATTGCAATGTCACAGTTATCAGAAGAAGAATTAAGAAGAGATATGGAAGGAAAGGAGGAGAAAGACAATGAGTAATCATCAGCCAAAACAAAGAGGCCCGATGGGGCAGGGACACGGCGGAATGGGAACAGGAGAAAAGGCAAAAGACTTTAAAGGCACGATTAAAAAACTGATGGCGTACCTTGGAAACTATAAGATAGCCATCGGATTTGTTATTATTTTTGCCATCGGAAGTACAATTTTTACTATTGTGGGACCGAAAATTTTAGGTGATGCGACAACGGAAATTTTCAAAGGCCTTGTGGGAAAAGTATCCGGTGGAAAAGGAATTGATTTTGATAAAATTGCCCGTATTCTCCTTACCGTACTGACATTATATGTAGTCAGCGCACTGTTCGCATATATTCAGGGATTTATTATGACGGGAGTTTCCCAAAAACTGACTTATCGTCTGAGAAAAGAAATTTCAGAAAAGATTAACCGTATGCCGATGAACTATTTCGATACAAAAACACACGGGGAAGTTTTATCAAGAGTAACAAACGACGTGGATACGCTGAGCCAGAGTTTGAACCAGAGTGCAACGCAGGTTATCACCTCCTTTACAACGATTGTCGGCGTGTTGATTATGATGCTTCGCATCAGCCCACTGATGACTTTAGTGGCGCTTTTGATTTTGCCCGTGTCCATGACACTGATTTCATTTATCGTGAAGCGTTCTCAGAAACACTTTAAGAATCAGCAGGAATATTTAGGGCATGTAAACGGACAGGTGGAAGAAGTTTACAGTGGACAAAATATTGTAAAAGCCTTCAATAAAGAGGAAGATGTTATCCGTGAATTTGATGAGACGAATGAGATTTTATATCAGTCTGCATGGAAATCACAATTCTTCTCAGGAATGATGATGCCGATTATGCAGTTTGTCGGAAACCTCGGATATGTAGCGGTAGCCATCTTGGGAGGTTACTTAACGATTAAAGATAAAATTGCGGTTGGTGACATTCAATCCTTTATCCAATATGTCAGAAGTTTTACGCAGCCGATTACACAGGTGGCGCAGGTGGCAAACTTGCTGCAGTCTACGGCAGCGGCATCGGAAAGAGTTTTTGAATTCTTGGAGGAAGAGGAAGAAGACCAGTTTGCGGAAAATCCGGTTTCCGTAGAAGGACTGGAAGGAAATGTAGAGTTCAAAAATGTTCACTTTGGATATAACAAAGACAGAATTATTATCAATGACTTCTCCGCAAAAGTGAAACAGGGACAGAAAATTGCGATTGTAGGACCTACAGGCGCAGGAAAGACAACAATGATTAAACTGTTGATGAGATTTTATGATGTCAACTCAGGGGAAATATTGATTGACGGTCATAACCTGAAAGATTTTAACAGAAGTGAACTGCGTCAGATGTTCGGTATGGTACTTCAGGATACGTGGTTGTTCCACGGAAGCATCAAAGATAATATCCGCTATGGCAAATTAGATGCCACAGATGAGGAAGTGATTGAGGCTGCAAAAGCGGCACATGCGCATCGGTTTATTCAGACGCTGTCAAACGGATACGATATGGAATTAAACGAGGAGGCGAGTAACGTTTCGCAGGGGCAGAAACAGTTACTTACAATTGCCAGGGCAATTCTTGCTGATCCGAAGATTCTTATTTTAGACGAGGCGACAAGTTCTGTTGATACGAGAACGGAAGTGCGCATTCAGAAAGCAATGGATAACCTGATGAAAGGACGTACAAGTTTCATTATTGCACATCGTCTCTCAACAATACGTGACGCGGATTTGATTTTAGTAATGAAAGACGGAGATATTGTAGAGCAGGGGAATCATGAAGAACTGTTATTGCGAAATGGTTTCTATGCAGAACTTTATAACTCGCAGTTTGAACGCACAAGCGCATAAAATAAACAGGTGTTGGGAATTTTCCCGACACCTGTTTATTTTATTGCCGTGTATACGACAAAAATTTCCGATGTATGTTTTTTGTGATATAATACGAATAATTATTACAATTTGCAGGAGGTGGAAAAATGCGTTTATTGCTTGTGGAGGACGAAAAACCATTGTCGAGGGCGTTGAAAGCAATTTTGGAAAGAAATCATTATTCCGTAGATGCGGTATATGACGGCAGGGCAGCGCTGGATTATTTGGAGGCGGATAATTATGACGGTGTCATCTTGGATATTATGATACCGAAGATAGATGGAATTACTGTTTTAAAGACGATTAGAAGTTGTGGGAACTCCATTCCGGTACTTCTGCTGACGGCAAAATCAGAAGTGGAAGATAAAGTACTCGGTCTGGATTCGGGAGCAAATGACTATCTGTCCAAACCGTTTCATGCAGAAGAACTGTTGGCGCGTATCCGTGCGATGACACGCACGCAGACAGCGCAGAACGATTCTAAGTTACAGATTGGAAATATTATATTGGATAGGGCAACCTTTGAACTTTCCACTCCTTCGGGGAGTTATAACCTGGCAAACAAAGAATTTCAAATGTTGGAACTTATGATGCTCAATCCGAATCATTTAATTTCTGCTGAGAAATTTATAGAAAATATCTGGGGATATGACAGTGAAGCGGAGATGAACGTCGTGTGGGTGTACATATCTTATTTAAGAAAGAAATTGGCGGCGCTGCATGCCAATGTTCGGATTAAAGTGACTCGCAATGTGGGATATTCCCTGGAGGAAATAAAATGATTAAAAAATTAAGGATAAAACTCATCGCTGCATCTATGATTTCCCTGCTATCAGTGCTTCTCATTATTGAGGGAATCGCAGGTGTCTTAAACTATAGGAATATTGTTTCGGAGGCGGACAGAATACTTACGCTTCTTGAAGACAATGGGGGAAGATTTCCGAGAATGGAACCGAATGGGAATATGGGAGATTTGGGACAGAGGTCACCGGAAATTCCATATGAGTCAAGATATTTTTCGGTTCTGCTTGATGATTCGGGAAACGTTGTTATGGCAGATACCGGGAAAATTGCAAGAATTGACACTTCAGATGCGATTGACTATGCAAAAGAGGTATGGGCGAATGGAAAAGAGAGAGGATTTATAGGGGAGTACAGATATGCCGTGAGTTCTGAAGAAAGCAATGTGCGGATTGTCTTTTTGGATTGCGGACGCAGTTTAAATACATTTTACAATTTTATCTTTACGGCTGTTGGGGTGTCCGTTATCGGACTTTTAGCGGTTCTGATTTTGATGATTTTTTTATCCGCTCATATTGTAAAGCCGTTTTTAGAGAATTACGAGAAACAGAAACGATTCGTTACCGATGCGGGACATGAAATAAAAACACCGCTTACAATCATTGATGCAGATGCCGAAGTGCTGAAAATGGATTTTGGGGAAAATGAATGGGTAAATGATATTCAAAATCAGACAAAGAGAATGGCAGAACTGACGAACAGCCTTATTTTATTATTGCGCATGGAGGAAGAGAGGACAAAACAACTCATGACAGAATTCTCTCTGTCGGACGTTGTGGAAGAAACGGTAGGAACGTTTCAGACACTTGCAAAGACGCAGGATAAGTTGCTGGAGAGCAAAATTCTTCCGATGATTTCATTGAAGGGAGATGAAATGGCAATTCGCAGATTAGCTGCGATTTTATTGGACAATGCGGTAAAATACGCGGACGACAACGGTAAAATTATGGTGACGCTGGAGAAGAAGAAAAAGCGAATTTATTTTACGGTTTTTAACACGACGGAAGAAATATCGAAAAAACAGACAGAACATTTATTTGACCGGTTTTATCGGACGGATACGTCCAGAAATTCGGAGACGGGGGGATATGGACTTGGACTTTCCATTGCGGCGGCAACTGTGGAGGTGCATAAGGGAAAGATTCAGGCGTCGACGGAAGATGAAAAATCGTTGGCGGTTACAGTGACATTTCCGCTTGCAACTTAAAAGAGAGACCGTTTGGTACTTATATACCGGACGGTTTTTTTTATTCTTTTAAAGTTCATTTAAGGTTTCTCTTTTATAGTATATGAAGTAACAGGAAAGGAGCGTGATAGTGTGGCGCATCAGATGACTTTTAAAAGATATGAATTAAAATATCTTTTGACAAGACGGGAAAAAGAAAAAATTCTGTGCAGTATGGCACCTTATATGAAGTTGGATAAATATGGAAGGACAACAATACGAAATATTTATTTTGATACGGATACATACAGATTAATCAGGCGTTCGCTGGAAAAACCGATATACAAAGAAAAACTGCGGGTGAGAAGTTATCATACGGCAGGTTCTGAAGATTCAGTTTTTGTAGAACTAAAGAAAAAATATAAATCGGTTGTCTATAAACGGAGATTGGTTCTTCCGAGAGACAAGGCTATGGACAGTTTTTTAAACGGGAAACCATTTCCGGAAAATTCGCAGATTGGAAAGGAAATCCAGTATTTTTGGAAATATTACGGTTCGCTTCGGCCGACAGTGTTTTTAAGTTATGAGCGTGAAGCGTACTATTCTCTGGACGGAAGTGATTTCAGAGTGACTTTTGATGAAAATATTTTATATCGGGAGGAAGACCTTTCGCTTGGAAGCCCGATTTACGGTAAGGCGCTGCTGGGAGAAGATGAAACACTGATGGAAATTAAGACATCTGGGGGAATTCCGCTCTGGCTCAGCAGGGTACTCACGGAAAATAAAATTTTTAAAACTTCGTTTTCAAAATACGGATTGGCATATAAACAGATGGGAGGAAGACAATATGGTTAATAAAATATTTGGAGGGATTTTTGATACGGAAATGACAAATGTGATTGCACTGTCGGATTTTTTACTTTGTGTAGGCTGTGCGCTGATAATCGGATTTATTTTGTCGATGGCATATATGTACGGCACACGGTACACGACAAGTTTTGTAGTGACGCTTGCCGTGCTGCCGGCTATCGTCTGTGTTGTGATTATGATGGTAAATGGAAATGTCGGAGCAGGGGTTGTGGTAGCCGGCGCTTTCAGCCTTGTGCGTTTCCGATCCGTTCCCGGTTCTGCGAAGGAAATAGGCGCTATTTTTCTCGCTATGGGAACGGGACTTGTGGCAGGAATGGGGTATCTCGGCTATGCTCTTCTCGTATCGGTGCTTTTAGGCGGGATTACACTGCTGTATTACCGACTGGACTTTGGAAACGGGAAGAAAAAGGCGCTTTATAAAACGTTACATATTACTATTCCGGAAGATTTAGACTATACGGAAGTGTTTGACGGGATTCTAAAACAATATACACAAACTTGTGATTTAGTCCAAGTAAAGACAACAAATATGGGAAGTTTATTTAAACTGACTTATAATTTGACACTGTGTGATATGAACAAAGAAAAAGAATTAATTGATTCACTTCGCTGCAGAAACGGAAATCTGGAAATTACCGTTTCTAAGCAGGAAACAATTATTGGAGAATTATAGGAGGTGGCATATGAGAAAAAGAACAATTTTTCTGACAGTTTTCCTTGCCGGAACACTTATTGTTTCCGGCTGTGGAAATAAAAACAGTAATTCTGAAAATACGGATACGGCGAAAACTTCCACTACGCAGAACATTGATATTGCAAATATGTTTTCGGACAGAGATATGGAAACAGGATACGACGAAGAAAAAAGTGTCAATATCAAATTGGCGGATAACGGCACGACAAGTGATTCCGATACGGTGAAAATTTCAGATAATATTGTTACGATTACGGAGGAAGGAACTTATGTACTTACAGGTGCGCTCACGGACGGAATGGTAATTGTGGAAGTGAAGGACACGGAAAAAGTGCAACTTGTATTAAACGGAGTAGAAATAACAAACGAAACCTCGGCGGCAATTTATGTCCGTTCCGCCGATAAAGTATTTATAACAACGACTGAAAACGCAGAAAATGTATTGGAAAACGGTGGGGAATATACGGCAATTGATGACAATAATATTGATGCCGTCATTTTTTCAAAGGCAGATTTAACTTTAAACGGTACGGGAAGTCTGATGATTAATGCGGAAGCGGGACATGGAATTGTGTCAAAAGATGATTTGGTGCTTACAAGCGGAACGTATGAAATTCAATCTGCGTCTCACGGCCTTTCGGGAAAAGACAGCGTGCGTGTGGCGAACGGCACATATACAATTACATCTGAAAAAGACGGTATCCATGCGGAAAATGCAGATGACGACAGTCTTGGATTTGTCTATTTAGCAGAAGGAAACTTTGAAATTGTAGCAAAGGGAGACGGAATCAGTGCGGGAAACTGGCTTCAGTCAGACGGCGGTACATATACGATCATTGCCGGTGACGGCAGTGAAAATGTTCAGAAAAACGGACAGAAATGGGAGTTTGGACCAAGAGGAGAGCAGGAGAATACTGCGGAAGAAAACTCTGTCAGCATGAAAGGAATAAAAGCGGCAGGCGACCTCACTGTGACCGCCGGAAAATACGATCTGAATACGGCAGATGACAGTATTCATTCAAATGCGAACACGACAATCAGTGGTGGGGAGTGGACAATTGCATCAGGTGATGATGGAATTCATGGAAACTCTGCCACGACAATATCCGGAGGTACAATTGAGATTACACAAAGTTATGAAGGGATTGAAGGACTCAGCATTGATATAACGGGAGGGGACATTCAGTTAGTCAGCAGTGATGACGGATTAAATGCGGCAGGCGGAAATGACAGCAGTGGTTTTGAAGGTCCTGGCGGAGATCAATTTGCGGCAGAAGACGGCGCGTATATTCACATTTCAGGAGGAAAATTGAAAGTAAATGCGTCAGGTGATGGAATTGACTCTAACGGAGAATTGACAATTTCAGGCGGGGAAACCTATGTATCAGGGCCGACAAATAATGGCAATGGAACACTGGATTATAGCGGAACGGCAAAAATTACAGGAGGAATTTTTGTGGGAGCAGGTTCTTCCGGAATGGCACAAAGTTTTGGGGAGGATTCTACACAGGGAGTTATATTTGTTGCGATGAATTCCCAGTCATCAAAAAGTGCAATTACTTTACTGGACGCAGATAAAAAAGAAATTGTTTCGTGGACGCCGGATAAGGAGTATACTTCTGTGATTATCAGTGCTCCATCTGTAAAAGAAGGAGGTCAGTATACGCTGACTGCAGAAGAAACAACGGAAAATATTACGATGGACAGTTTAATTTACGGGAACGCACAGGGAATGGGACAGGCGCCGGGAAACGGGCAGAATGACAGAAAACAGGGTACCCCTCCAGATATGAGATAAGTGAGAGTGCTGCAAAATGATTTGTTTGATTTTGCGGCACTTTTATTTTTTTGCCAGAAAGTATTGACCAATGGGAAAGAATGTAGTAATCTAATAAAAAAGAACAGAATATAACAAATATGAACATAAACAAACAAATATTAGAAAGGGTGAAAGAAATGAAAGTAGGTTTTATCGGATTGGGAATTATGGGAAAGCCCATGGCTAAAAACCTGTTGAAAGCAGGAATAGAACTGTGGGTTTTCGATTTGAACAGGGAAGCGGTAAGAGAAGTTGAAGAGGCGGGAGCGTATGCGACTACCTATGCTGAAATAGGAAAAAAATGTGATATTGTGTTCATAATTGTTCCTAGCGGAGATATTGTCAAATCCATTCTCTTTGGTGAAGATGGCGTGGCATCTACACTGAAAGAAGGAAGTATTGTATGTGATATGAGTTCGGTAACTCCGGTTGAATCAAGAGAGTGCTATGAAAGATTACAGAAGATAGGTGTTGGATTTGTAGATGCTCCGGTATCGGGAGGAGAACCGGGAGCGATAGCAGGTACATTGGCAATTATGGCAGGCGGAGATGAAAAAGATTTTGAAGCGCTGCAAAAGTATTTTGACATTCTGGGTTCAACGGCACTTCTCATTGGCGGCAGCGGCAGCGGAAGTGTAACAAAACTTGCAAATCAGATTATCGTAAACAACACGATTGCGGTTGTATCAGAAGCATTTGTGCTGGCAGCGAAGGCGGGAGCGGATCCGCAGAAAGTTTACGAGGCAATCCGAGGCGGATTAGCGGGAAGCGCAGTGTTGGACGCAAAAATACCGATGATTATTGAGCGGAATTTTAAGCCGGGAGGACCTATCCGCATCAATCATAAAGACATAAAAAATGTGGTGAACACGGCACATTCTTTAGATGTACCGATTCCATATACGGCACAACTTTATGAGATTTTACAGACATTGAAAGTGCATGGACATATGAATGATGACCACGGAGGAATCGTACAGTATTTTGAAAAATTAGCAGACGTGGAAGTGAAAAAATCAGAATAGAAAGGGCTGAGAGATATGCTGAGTGCAGAGATTTTAAATTCATTTGAGGCAATAGACGAAGAATATGTTGATAATCTGCTGAGAAGAGAAATTGAGAATAACGGGAAAAAAATAGTTGTTCTCGATGATGATCCTACAGGAGTGCAGACGGTTCATGATATATCCGTATATACAAACTGGGATAAAGATAGCATGCTACAGGGATTTGAGGAAAAAAACAGTCTTTTTTATATTTTGACAAACTCCCGCGGATTTACGGCAGAACAGACGACAAAAGTACATCATGAGATTGCGTCGGTTATAGATGAAGTATCAAAGGAAACCGGAAAAGAATATATCTTTATTAGCAGAAGTGACAGTACGCTCAGAGGACATTATCCTTTAGAAACGGAAATTTTAAAAGAAGATTACGAGAAAAATACAGGAAAGATAATTGATGGAGAAATTATTTGTCCGTTTTTTAAGGAGGGAGGCCGTTTTACAATCGACAATGTACATTATGTCAAATACGGTAACGAATTGATACCGGCAAATGAAACAGAATTTGCGAAAGATTCCACGTTTGGTTATACGGCGGGAACAATGCCTGAATATGTGGAAGAAAAGACAAAAGGAAAATACAAAGCATCAGACGTCTGCCGTATTCCGTTGGAAGATATGCGCAGCATGAATATTGATAAGATAGAACAAACATTGTCAGAGGTGAACGGATTTAACAAGATTATTGTAAATGCAGTGGATTATGCGGACATTAAAGTATTCTGTGTGGCGCTGTACAGGGCAATGGCAAAAGGAAAAGTATTTATGTTCCGCACGGCTGCAGCGATTGTGAAAGTAATGGGAGGAATCAGTGATCAGCCGCTTCTTACAAAAGAGCAGATGATTGTAAAAGAAACGGACAACGGAGGTGTTGTCATCGTAGGTTCCCATACAGATAAGACAAGCAGACAGGTGGAAGAACTTCGGAAATTAGAAAATATTGAATTTATTGAACTGGACGTATCTCTTGTACATGATGAAAATGCTTTTGCAAAAGAAGTAGAGCGCTGTCTTGAGAAAGAGGAAAACTGTATACGAAATGGAAAGACAGTCTGCTGTTATACGACACGTTCTCTTATTACGGCGGATACGGGAGACAAGGAAGATGAACTCAGATTATCCGTACGCATATCAGACGCCGTTCAGTCTTTGGTCGGACGGCTTCAGGTTACGCCGCGGTTTGTTATTGCGAAAGGCGGAATTACATCGAGCGATATAGGAACGAGAGCGTTGGCGGTAAAGAAAGCGAATGTGCTTGGGCAGATTAAACCGGGAATTCCGGTATGGCAGACAGGCGGGGAAAGTAAATTTCCAATGACTCCTTATGTGATTTTCCCGGGAAATGTGGGAGAAGATACGACATTGAGAGAGACAGTTGAGGTATTGACAAAATAGTTGTTAAAACAGGAAGAAAGACGGGAGGAACAGAAAAATATGCCACAATGTGTAGTGATTGCAGATGATTTGACAGGAGCAAATGCGACAGGTGTACTGCTGAAGAAGATGAATTATAAAGCGTACACGGTCATGAATATGGAACGAATTGAACTGGAAATGCTGTCAGATTGTGACTGTGTGTTGTATCCGACAGATAGCAGAGGGGTAGACGCGGAAATATCGTACAACAGGGTAAAAAATGTATGTGAGTTGTTAAAACATGAAGAAGTAAAAGTATATTCAAAAAGGATTGACAGCACACTCAGAGGCAATCTGGGAAGTGAAACAGATGCAATGCTGGACGTGCTTGGTGAAGATTATGTGGCGATTGTTGCTCCCTGTTTTCCGAGTTCCAAAAGGATTGCAATTGGCGGATATATGTTAGTTAATGGCATTCCCCTTCACAAGACAGATATTGCCATTGATCCGAAAACACCGGTTACAAAATCAGAAATTGCAGTGTTGTTTGAAGAACAGAGTAAATATAAAGTGTCATTAATCTGTATGAAAGACTTAATGCACGGAAAACATTATCTGGCTGATAAAATGAAAGAATGTGTGAATGCGGGAAGCAGAATTATTGTTTTAGACTGTGTGACGCAGGAAGACTTAGACCTGATTGCAGATGCGGTTATTACAAGCAGATTAAAAACCGTAGCGGTAGATCCGGGAGTTTTCACGGCAACACTGTCGAGAAAACTAATTGTTCCGGCGGAAAAACAGGAAAAAAGCCGCATACTTGCGGTAGTTGGAAGTGTAAATCCAAACACAAAGACGCAGATGGAGGAATTGTGGCTGTCACAGAGAACGCACAATGTATTTGTACATACGAAGGAATTGTTGGAAGGGGACAGCAGAAGAGAAAATGAAATTGAAAGGGTAACCGAAGAAATTTTATCAGAGAGCAGCAGAAATATTGTATCCACAGTGGTTGGAGACGGCATTTATCCGGAGAACCGAATTGATTTTATTCCATATATGGAAAAATATAACTGTTCAATGGACGAAGTGACTGAGCGCATTAATAGCGCTTTTGCAGAAATTACATATCGGATTTTCCAAAAGGAAACAAGTTTCAAAGGACTTTATACGAGCGGAGGAGACATAACGGTGGCTGTCTGCAGAAAAAATAAAACGACAGGACTTTTGTTAAAAGATGAGGTGCTTCCTCTGGCGGCGTATGGACAGTTTCTGAAAGGAGAATTTGACGGAATACATATTATTACGAAGGGAGGAAGTCAGGGAGAGAGCGATGCGATTAATCGGTGCATTACATATCTAAAAGAAAAATTATACATTTAGGTTTAGGAGGAAAAATATGAAAAGATCATTTATTGCAGTGCCAATCGGAGATCCGGCAGGCGTAGGTCCGGAGATTGTGGCAAAATCCGTGGCATCAAAAGATGTGACGGCGGCAGCGAAATGCGTAATTGTCGGAAACAAAGAAGTGATGGATAATGCAATCAAAATTACAGGCGAAAATTTAACAGTCAATGTGATTGACGATGTGGAACAGGGAGATTATCGGGAAGGAATTTTAAATCTTATTCACATAGACAATATGGATATGAGCCAATTTGCATTCGGAAAAGTGAGCGGAATGTGCGGAAAGGCTGCCTATGATTATATTGAAAAAAGTATTGAGTTGGCAAACAACGGAAAAGTAGATGCGGTGGCGACAACTCCTATCAATAAGGAGTCACTTCGTGCAGGCGGTATTAATTTCATCGGACATACTGAAATATTTGGCGCGCTGACAAATACGGAAGATCCGCTGACAATGTTTGAGACAAACGGGCTGAGAGTGTTCTTTCTGACAAGACATGTTTCCCTACGGGAAATGCTTGATATGATTAAAAAGGACAGAATTATAGATTATGTTAAACGTTGTACGGCAGCATTGGAAAAATTAGGCGTGACAGACGGCGTTATGGCAATAGCCGGATTAAATCCGCACAGCGGAGAACACGGTCTGTTCGGCTGGGAAGAAGTGGAAGAGATTGTGCCGGCAATTGAAGAATTGAAAAAACAGGGGTATAAGGTGGAAGGTCCGATAGGAGCAGATTCCGTATTCCATCAGGCAGCCCAGGGAAAATACAGCAGTGTATTGTCTTTGTATCATGACCAGGGACATATTGCTACGAAAACTTTAGACTTTGAAAAAACAATTGCTATTACAAACGGAATGCCGATTCTCAGAACGTCTGTAGACCACGGAACAGCATTCGATATTGCGGGAAAAGGAGTAGTAAGCGCTGTCAGCATGATTGAAGCCATTCTGCTTGCGGCAAAATATGCTCCTAACTTTACAAAATAGGAGGCGGAATTATGGTAAATGGACTTAGTGGTGAAAGAATGCTGATTGGTCTTGCAATCGGGATTGCAGTTTTAATTTTTCTGGTATTAAAGACAAAAGTTCAGGCGTTCTTAGCTTTAATTATTTGTACGGTTATTGTAGGTGTGGTAGGCGGAATGCCGCTTAATAATATTACGTTAGAGGACGGAACGACCTTTGGAATTTTAAATTCAATTACAAGCGGATTTGGAGGAACGTTATCCAGCATCGGAATTATCATCGGATTTGGAGTTATGATGGGGCAAATCTTTGAAGTGACCGGAGCCGCAAAAAGAATGGCGCATACATTCCTGAAACTATTTGGTAAAAAGAGAGAGGAAGAGGCTCTTGCTTTTACGGGATTCCTTGTATCCATTCCGATTTTCTGTGACTCGGGATTTGTCGTACTTGCACCGATTGCAAAGGCAATTTCAAGAGTGACGAAGAAATCCGTTATCGGTTTAGGTGTTGCTTTGGCGTCAGGCCTTGTTATCACGCACTCATTAGTTCCACCTACACCGGGACCGTTAGGCGTGTGTGGAATTTTCGGTATTGATGTTGGAAGTTTTATTCTGATGACAATCCTTTTGGCGATTCCTATGGCAATTGCCTGCATCGCATACTCAAGATTATATCTCTCGAAGAAATATTATCGCATTCCGAACGAAGAAGGAGAGATTGTGGAAGCAACATATCAGGAACCTGATTACGAGGCGGCATTTTCTATGGATATGACAGGACTGCCTGGGGTATTTGAATCTTTTATGCCGCTGTTAATTCCGATTATTTTAATTTTGGTGAACACTGTGGCGACGGCGATGGGACAGACAAAAGGGATTATGAACGTGCTTATCTTCTTAGGACAGCCGATTATTGCCGTGGGACTTGGATTGATTGTTGCCATTTTCACATTGGGAAGAAAATTGGACAGACATACGGCGCTGATGGAGATGGAAAAGGGAATGATGTCCGCAGGTATCATCATGCTTGTTACAGGTGGCGGCGGTGCTCTTGGACAGATTATTAAAGATTCAGGACTTGGAAACTTTATGGCAGAAGGACTTGCTAAGACGGCAATTCCGATTATCATTTTGCCGCTGTTAATAGCGACGGCGATGAGATTTATCCAAGGTTCGGGAACAGTTGCCATGACAACGGCGGCAAGTATTTCTGCCCCAATCATTTTAGCGTCAGGTGCAAGCCCGCTTTTAGGCGCAATTGCCTGCTGCGTCGGTTCACTGTTCTTCGGATACTTTAACGACAGTTATTTCTGGGTAGTCAATCGAACATTGGGAGTCAGCGAGGCAAAAGATCAACTTCGTGTTTGGTCAGTTACTTCAACGGTGGCATGGGCTGTCGGTGTAGTGGAAGTATTGATATTGAATATCTTTATGTAAGAAAGCACTTGGAATATGGAGTGATAAACGACGTATTCCAGGTGTTTTTTTGTTACAACTATGATATACTTGGCTTAAGAGGTTGCAGGACGTTAAGGAGGAAGGAATATGCTGGCAGCAGAAAGAAGAGAGAAAATAACAGAATTCCTTTATCGATATGGAAGTGTACAGGTGGAAGAATTGGCGCAGGAACTGGGAGTAAGTACGATGACAATACGCCGTGATTTGCTGAAACTTCAGGAAGATGGGAAAATTGAACGATGCCACGGCGGAGCAGTAGCAAAACAGGAAGTGACTTATATGGATAAGCAGACAAGCCACTGTGAAGAGAAAGCGGCGATAGCGGAGAAATGCGCGGAATATGTAGTTTCGGGAAATACGGTATTTCTTGATGCGGGAACGACAACTTATGAGATTGCAAGGAAAATCATGGACATACCGGATATTTTAGTTGTGACAAATGATTTAGAAATTGCGCAGTTGCTGAAAAACAGTCCGGTAGAGTTATTTGTCTGCGGAGGGCATGTGCAAAAAGCGACGGGAAGTATGTTTGGACACTATGCGACGGAAATGTTAAAAGATTTTAAGTTCGATGTAGGATTTTTCGGTGCGGCTTCCATAAATGATGAATTTGAAGTGATGACCCCAACTGTAGATAAAATGTGGTTGAAAAGAGAAACACCAAAGCAGTGCAGAAATGCGTATCTTGCAGTGGACGGTTCCAAATTCGACAGACAGGCGATGGCAAAAATTAATTGTCTGGGAGATTACACGGGAGTTATAACAGAGAAGAAATTCAGTAAAGACGAACAGGTATATTTGAACGGTATGGGGGCTGAAATTATAGAAGTTTCCATATAAACTAAAAGGAAATCCGGTTCCTCTCATTGTTGAGGGGAAGGGATTTCCTTTTATTGTTCTTACTGATAAATCCTTTTATTTTCATCTTTCGATTCAGTAGTCAGTTGAATGCCGAGACGCTTAAACATTTTCACATCTACGGAAGACAGACGGACAGTCGTGTGTACCTGGCAGCCTTTTAATTTCGGAATCTGCTCCAAAGCGAGTTCAGCGTTTGGATTAGACGCTGCGCTGATGG
Organism: Faecalimonas hominis; assembly: GCF_054660755.1. Taxonomy (NCBI): domain Bacteria; kingdom Bacillati; phylum Bacillota; class Clostridia; order Lachnospirales; family Lachnospiraceae; genus Faecalimonas; species Faecalimonas hominis. The sequence goes on along the minus strand of NZ_BAAHSH010000052.1, from coordinate 3,554 downwards.
AGAGTGCCAGAAGAACTTCATCTGTGTGGAGACGCGGATTTTTACTTCCGAGGTATTTTGTCTTCAACGTTTGAATCGGTTCGATCGCTTCAGGTGAGATCATGTGAAGTTCATCATCTATTTTGGAAAGATGCTTCAATGCATTTAATAAAAGTGCTGCAGATGCACCCAATAAATTTGAAGTTTTTCCCGTAATAATTGTTCCGTCATCTAACTCAATTGCAGCAGCAGGTGCTCCCGTCTCCTCAGCGCGCTGTAAAGCAGCGGAAACAACAACACGGTCATCTGTTGTCACATGAGCCTGTTTCATTAATAATTCGATTTTAAAAATCTCTTCCTCTGAATGTGTTCCTTCTGCAAGTCCGTTCAAAGCATCATAATATCTGCGGATAATTTCCTGTTTAGAGGCATTTTGGCAAACCTCATCATCGGAAATACAATTACCAACCATATTTACACCCATGTCAGTTGGAGATTTATACGGATTTTCGCCATAAATTTTCTCGAAAATGGCATCGAGTACAGGGAAAATTTCTACATCACGATTGTAGTTTACTGTAGTCACGCCATATGTTTCTAAATGGAAAGGGTCAATCATATTAACGTCATTTAGGTCGGCGGTGGCAGCCTCGTAAGCAAGATTTACAGGGTGCTTCAGCGGAATGTTCCAAATAGGGAAAGTTTCAAATTTCGCATATCCTGCGCGAACGCCGCGCTTATGCTCGTGATAAAGTTGAGAAAGGCATGTTGCCATTTTTCCGCTTCCCGGTCCCGGAGCAGTGATGATAACAAGAGGTCTTGAAGTCTCGATGTAATCATTTTTGCCGTAACCTTCATCGCTGACGATGAGAGGAATATTTGAAGGATAGCCTTCAATACAATAATGAATGTACACTTTAATTCCTAAATGTTCCAACTTGCTCTTAAATAGATTGGCGCTATTTTGTCCTGAATACTGAGTGATTACGACACTTCCGACAAACAAACCATTTTCTTTGAATGCTTCCATTAAACGAAGAACGTCTGTATCGTATGTGATTCCCAAGTCACCGCGAATTTTATTTTTCTCGATGTCTCCTGCACTAATAACAATAACTATTTCTGCCTGATCAGAAAGTTGCATGAGGAGGCGGAGTTTACTGTCAGGTGCGAACCCGGGTAATACTCTGGACGCGTGATAGTCATCAAATAGTTTCCCTCCAAATTCCAAATACAGTTTGTTATCAAATTGGTTGATGCGCTCACGGATATGCTCCGATTGCATTTTTAAATACTTGTCATTATCAAATCCGATTTTCATAAACTTGCTTCCTCTTTCTTGAATTTCTAAAATAACTGGTTATGCTTAAAAAAATAGTATACTACAAAAAAAAGAATTTGTCTAAAACAATTTAATAGAAGTTTTAGAAATGAGTGCCAGTTTTCACAATCTTTTTATTGATTTATGGGAAAGCCATCTTTATAATATAATAGATGAGAAATAGGAGGAAGGATATGGATAATCAAAATAATAATAATAAGAATAAAAACCAGAAAAACAACAGACAAGGTTGGGGGATTATTCTTTTTACAACACTGATTACATTATTTTTAGTGTTGGCGTTATATCGGTTTATGCCGGGAAGCAATCCGAAAGAGATTACTTACGACCAGTTTTTGAAGATGGTCGATGAAGGCAAAGTGGAAAAAGTTAAGATTAATTCGGATAAGATAGAGATTACACCGAAGAAGAAAGACAGCAGTAAGGACTCGGAACTTATGTTTCCTTCAGTGGCGCCGAAATATTACACGGGTGTTGTGAAAGATGATAAGTTATCAGAACGGTTATATAAGGCAGGAGTAAAATATACACAGGAAATTCCGGATTCCGGTTCTGATATTTTCTGGAATATCATGCTCACATTGGTATTGCCTACATTACTCTTATTTGGAGTCTTCTCATTCTTTATGAGAAAAATGTCCAAAGGCGGAGGCATGATGGGGATAGGCAAGAGCAATGCCAAGATGTATGTGGAGAAACAGACCGGTGTTACGTTTAAGGACGTGGCAGGTCAGGACGAGGCGAAGGAATCTTTGCAAGAAGTTGTTGATTTCCTTCATAATCCGGGCAAATATACAAGCATCGGTGCAAAACTTCCAAAGGGTGCATTGCTTGTAGGACCTCCGGGAACAGGTAAAACACTTTTGGCAAAAGCTGTTGCGGGAGAGGCGAAAGTACCTTTCTTCTCACTTTCAGGTTCAGCGTTTGTGGAGATGTATGTCGGTGTAGGTGCTTCGCGAGTGAGAGATTTATTTAAGCAGGCACAGTCTATGGCGCCTTGTATTATTTTCATTGATGAGATTGACGCTATCGGAAAGAGCCGTGACAATGCCATGGGAAGTAACGATGAGCGTGAGCAGACATTGAACCAGTTGTTAGCCGAGATGGACGGTTTTGACACAGATAAAGGACTTTTATTATTGGCGGCTACAAACAGACCGGAGATTCTTGATCCGGCATTATTAAGACCGGGACGTTTTGACAGACGTATTATCGTGGACGCACCGGATTTAAAAGGTCGTGTCGACGTATTAAAGGTACACGCAAAAGACGTTAAGATGGACGAGACGGTTGATTTGGAAGCGATCGCTCTTGCAACTTCGGGAGCGGTAGGTTCAGACCTTGCCAATATGATTAATGAAGCCGCAATCAATGCGGTTAAGAATGGAAGACAGGTTGTTTCACAGGCGGATTTATTTGAGGCTGTGGAAGTTGTCCTTGTTGGAAAAGAGAAGAAAGATCGTATTATGAATGCGGAGGAAAGAAGAATTGTATCATACCACGAGGTAGGACACGCATTGGTAAGTGCATTGCAGAAAGATGCAGAACCTGTTCAGAAGATTACAATCGTACCAAGAACAATGGGAGCGTTAGGATACGTTATGCAGACACCTGAGGAAGAGAAATTCCTTAATACGAAGAAAGAGTTGGAGGCAATGCTCGTAGGTATGCTTGCAGGGCGTGCAGCAGAAGAGATTGTTTTTGACACGGTGACAACAGGTGCGTCCAACGATATTGAAAAAGCGACAAAGATTGCGAGAGCAATGATTACACAGTATGGTATGTCCGAGAAATTCGGTCTGATCGGTTTGGAATCCGTTCAGCATAAATATTTGGACGGACGTCCGGTGACAAACTGCGGTGAGGAAACGGCAGCAGAAATCGACAGAGAAGTAATGAAGATGTTAAAAGATGCTTATGAGGAAGCGAAACGTCTTCTTTCTGAAAACCGTGAGGCGTTAGATAAGATTGCGGTATTCCTAATTGAGAAAGAAACAATTACCGGCAAAGAATTTATGAAAATTTTCCGTGAAGTACAGGGAATTGAAGAAGAGGAAGAACCACAGAAACAGAGAATTGAGATGAAAGTGGAAGAGCCGGAGCAGTTGGAACAAAAAGACGTGGAAGAACCGGTACAAAATGAACCGGAAGTATCTGAGACAACAGAAGAATAGACGTAAAAAAGATTGCGATAATTATCGCAATCTTTTTTAGAGAGACTATGAAGAAAAGT
>NZ_BAAHSH010000051.1:0-834 GCF_054660755.1 Faecalimonas hominis | reverse complement strand
ATATGAACTTAAAGTCCTACTCAGATACATCTTACCACAACGAGGAATTAAAGTCACTTACTCGTTATCGTTTTGATAAGGTAAAGGAACGGGCAAAACTGAAAAGTTCCGTTTCAAGACTAATCTGTATTCTCTTTCCTGAACTGGAAAAACTCGTTCCTACACTTCATATAGCATCCGTTTATGCTTTGCTTTCTGAATTTCCAAGTGCAGATGCTGTTGCAAATGCACACCTCACACGACTTTCCAACCTGCTCTCTGAGAGTTCTAAGGGCAGATACGGGAAAGATACTGCCGTCATGTTTCGTGACGCTGCAAGAAGTTCCATCGGTTCTCATATGCCTGCCAAGTCTTTGGAACTCAAACATACCATTAAACTCATCCAGGAATTAACGGCTGAGATTGATGAGATCGAAGCAGCCATCAAGCGGATCATGGATGAAGAGATCCAATCGCCAATCCTTACCATCCCTGGCATCAGTTACCGGATGGGTGCAATGATCCTTGCTGAAATCGGAGATTTCAGCCGTTTTGATTCCGCAGATAAGATCCTTGCATATGCAGGAATGTCTCCTTCCACTTATCAATCCGGGCAGTTAGATAACTGTTATTCTCATATGGAGAAACGAGGTTCCAGATACCTCCGGTACGCCCTTTATAATGCCACAAAATATGTCTGTCACTGGGATAAATCTTTTGGTGCATATCTTGAAAAGAAACGCTCGGAAGGCAAGCATTATAATGTCGCATTATCTCATGCCGCTAAGAAGCTTGTGCGCTTAATTTTTGCAATGGAAAAATCAGGAAAAGCATACCTGCCAGTAGCTTAATTTT
>NZ_BAAHSH010000050.1:0-45289 GCF_054660755.1 Faecalimonas hominis | reverse complement strand
CTCGGTTTACAATTCATCTTATCAATTTTTGTATGTTTAGTATATATCGACATTCCGGAGATAGTCAAGTAACATATTGGTTGTATTTTCTCCATTTTGGAGATTATTGTTGATTTTATTTCTGACATACGGTATAATGCATATAGAAAATTCAAATAGAAATGAGGCGAACAAATGCGCGATTTCGGGGAAATATTAGCAGAAAATAGAAAAAAGAAAGGATACTCTCAATCAGATCTTGTAGACCTGCTTTCTCAGGAAGGTATTCAGGTCACTACAAAAGCAATCTCCAAATGGGAGACCAATGCACGAGAACCAGCTTTACATGTTTTCCTGACACTTTGCCAGTTACTTGATATCGAAGATATATATGAATCCTTCTTTGGAGAAAACCCATATAACATTATGAGTGGATTGAATGAAGAAGGCAGAAATAAATTGATTGAATTTGCTGATATTTTGAAAGCTTCTAAAAAGTTTTCTCCACTGTCTGCAAAAATTATCCCATTCCATCATCCTGTAGAAATTACCTGGGAACCAGTTTCTGCTGGTACTGGAAATTACCTGGAGGATTCTGTAAAAGAAACCTATGATGTAGGACACCTTGCTCCTGAGCAGACTGACTTTGGTGTACGGATTTCCGGTGACAGTATGGAGCCACTTTATCATACAGACGATGTTGCATGGATTCAGAAAAAAGATTTTCTTGCTAATGGTGAAATTGGAATCTTCTATCTCAACGGCAATACTTACATCAAGGAATTACACGATGAGCCAGATGGTGTTTATCTGATTTCTTTAAATCAAAAATATCGTCCTATCCAGGTTTTGGAATCTGACTCTTTTAAGATTTTTGGAAAAGTAATCGGGAAATGCAAAGGTGCAGAAATTCCGGGATTTCATTAGATTTCAACAGCAGGTTCATGATCCTGCTGATAACAATAAGCAAAGGAAGTGATTGAATGGCAATCAATAATACACTAAAAGATATTCGTGAAGAACGGAATCTCATTCAAGCAGATTTGGCTGAAGCCATAGGTTCCTGCAGCCAGACTATAGGCCGCATCGAACGTGGAGAACGTAATCCCTCTCTTGAGATTGCAATCCGGCTGGCACATTACCTGAAAGTGCCTGTAGAAGATATTTTTCAGGTTGAAGACTAGAAACACAACTGCCAGAAAACCGAGGAGTAAAATCCCCGGTTTTCCTTTTACTCAAAAATCAGTGTAATCCTTTTACGAAGTCCGCTGCGTTTTTCATATCTTCTTCATTCGGATGGTCTTTAGCAATACCTCCAACCAGTTTAAATGGTCCGAATGTGTCATACCCTTTACAGCCAAATTTTCCAACCACACTGGCATGTCTTTTATCCAAAATCTGCTCTATGGTTTTATAATTCGCACTCCCGCCATAAGTACAGATCAGAAATATCTTTTTGTCGTCCGGTAGATTCTTCTCTGCAAATTCCAATATCGACTGATGAAACTTTGAAAAATAGATTCCTGATGCAAACCCAATCATATCATAACTGCTCAGGTCTGCATCTTGCTGTTTCACAGCATCAATCAAATCCACCTGACATTCTTCTGCGATCCTCTTTACTAATTTTTCTGTATTTCCATGATGCACAGATGCGTATACTATCGCTGTTCACATTTTTCTTCCTTTCTGTCTGCTCCGTCAATCAGGTCATAGCTCATATCCAAAAAGTCCAATATCTTCGCTTCACTGACTGAACCATCCAGTAAAATCGTGATCCAGTGCTGTTTATTCATATGGTATCCTGGTAAAAATCCATAAGTCTGAATAATCATACTGGTCATTTCTGGATCGCACTTTACATCCATGATTTCAACCAGATCATTTCCCTCTAATCCCAGTTTCGATTTTTCAACCGTCATGATCACTGCATACCATTTCCCATTTTTATGTCGAAGTACTGCACTGTCCGATAGTTTACTCCATAAATATTCCGGCATTGTGCCATACTGTTTCTGCACATATTCAAAAATTTCTTCTTTCTTCACAATCTATTCAACTCCTGATTTTTCTGATATCCTGCCCATAATCATACCACATTTTCGTATCCCATACTACCTGCCAAATTCTTTTGCATTTTTCCGGTTCTCCTGACTTTAACTAATAGAGGGGTAAAACAGCAAGGACAGGAAGTGAGGATACACTTCCGAAAAATCCCAATTTAGGGAACCCTGCCCTAAATTGAAAAATGCTGAAAGCAACGATACTACTGCCCTCTCAGAAAGGAGAGCCCGCCAATGGCTGAAAGAAAGAGAAACAAAGAAATCCATTTTTATGTCACTGAAGAAGAAAGGAAGCTTATCCGCAGAAAGATGATAGAATCCAAAACAAAAAACATGGGAGCTTATCTGCGTAAAATGGCAATCGACGGTTACATCGTCAACACCGATACCACTCCACTAAAGAAACAGTATGAGGAAATGCACAAGATTGGCATAAACATCAATCAGATTGCAAAGAAGGTGAATACTACTGGAGATCTGTATCCGGAAGAAATGCAAGAATTGAAAGAGATGGTGAAAGAATTATGGCGTATCTTAAGATCTTCCCCATTAAAGTAACAGACAAGAAAGCTCTGAACTATATTACAAATCCAGATAAGACAGATGAAAAACTGTTAGTTTCCAGTTTTGGCTGTTCCCCAGAAACTGCAGATCTTGAATTTTCCATGACAAGAGAAATGGCAAAAAAGAATGGAATGGACAAAGGCGATAACCTGGCATTTCATCTAATCCAGTCATTTAAACCTGGAGAAGTTGATGCCGAAACCGCCCATCGCTTAGGGCAGCAATTCGCAGATGAAGTACTAAAAGGAAAATATGAATACGTGATCAGCACCCATGTTGATAAAAATCATATTCATAACCATATCATCTTCAACGCTGCAAGCTTTGTTGATTACCACAAATATGTTTCTAATAAGCGGAGCTACCATAAGCTCTGCAGAATCAGCAATCGTATCTGTCATGAAAATGGACTTGCCACCAGTATGCCAACCGGAGAAAAAGGCAAAGGTTATAAGGAGAACATGGAATATCATCGTGGCACCAGTTGGAAAGCCAAGCTACGTGTTGCAGTTGATAAAGCAATCTGGACTTCCATCAACTATGAGGAATTTTTACAAAAAATGCAGTTAGCCGGATATGAAGTCCGACAGGGAAAACACCTGTCCTTCCGTGCACCGGAACAGAAAAACTTCACTTATATGAAATCTCTTGGAAGCTATTATTCAGAAGAAAATGTCCGCATCCGTCTGTCAAAAAATCGTAACAAAGTAAAAGCTCCAAGGCATCTGTCCAGAGAAGCTCGCCTGTATGTCAATATCTCCACGTATGTTACAACTGGCAATCGAGAAGGATTTGAACGATGGGCAAAATTAAGTAATCTAAAAGAGGCAGCCCGCACCTTCAACTATCTTTCCGAAAATAACCTGCTGAATTATGAAGATTTCAAGCAGCACGTTTTCGATATTGAAAATTCTATTAAAGCAACAGATCAGCGGATTGAAGAAATCAACACTGAACTTGGGACCAAAAAACTTATTCAAAAGCATTGTGATTCTTACCGACTCTGCCGTAAAGTTATTGAAGATTGCAAATCTGTCAAAAATCCAAAAGCATACCGCACCAGGCATCAGGCAGAATACCAACTTCACGATTCATTAAAAAAAGAGCTTCAGGATCTGGGCGTTACCAGAATCCCAAGCTCTGAAAAAATCCAAAAGCAGATTGAAAATCTTGAATCGGAACAGTCTGCCGCTGTCCGGGAAAAACAAGAATTACAGAAAAAACAAAAGACACTGGATATCATTCAGCAGAATTTCACTGCACTGCTCGATGCTCCTGAGATCAGTTCAGACTTACTTCCGGCAAAAAAGGAACCTGTTTCTGTCACAAGAGAAAAATAAGATTGCACTGGCAACTCACTCATTTTCTTCCAAATCTTCCCAAGGTTTCAAATCCTTTTCCTCCCAGGTGACACCATACGGTGCACCTCCGGAGGTATAACCAGCAATACAGAAAAATCGGTCATCTTGCAAGATCTCTTCTTTGGTCAGATTATCTCTTGCTTCTTTTTTCCGTTTTGCTCGCCTCTGTTTCCTCTTTTGTTTCGCAACAGCTGCTTTTTCTTCCGGCGTTTTCCTATGTCCTTTTGCCATAAATGTTTCTAGTGTAATTCCACTCTGAATGTCTTTTAGTATACGAGTTTCATACCCTGTTTCACGTTTCTCAACAATTCTATAAAACTCTTCATATTCTGTTTTGGGAGCGATTGCTTTAACTGCTACAAATAAGCTTTTGCAAATATCATTCATTTCAGCAACATCCGGCATTCGCTGATTTTCAAGATAGAACTTCAAGTACATCTTGTATGTTTTATCTGCTATTGTACTCTTCTGTTTTTGTTTTAGATTTTTATAGCTTCTGTTATTCCTCTACATCTATACTTCCTCATCTGCCTTCTTTCTCCCGTGCCATCAAAAGCATTTTTTCAAAAGACTGAGCGAATCTTTCATTGTGAACTTCCAGAAATTTTACAACTAAATCCAACCTATATCCATTCATCGACATTCCGAATCAAGTCAATGATTTCATCCAATGAACGCTCGCTTTCCACGTATGCATTATACAACGCCTGCTTTGCCCTCTCGATTTTCCGTTCCGGATGTCGTTCATCCAACAGTGTGTAAAGCTCCTCAGCAAGAACACTGTATTCCTTATCTTTTTCCTGAAGTCTTTCAATTTTTCTGTCCAGAGCTTCTATGTAATAATCCGACCTCCGTGTCCCATAGTCTTGACTGAGATGTTTTTCGAGCATTCCGGGAAGCTTGTGCTCTTTCAATACATTTTGGATCACAATATATGTTCCGATCCGGAGGACGCAGCTCCGATAAGCTTCAGGGCGTTCCTCCGGCATAGGAGAGTCGGAAAAGATGTCAGTCAGAAAACTTTTTATTTGGGTACATCATTTCCGGATGGTTTGGATCAAGTTTTCCGATGCTGACCCGCACAGGGATCGTGTATTTCTTTTCCGGGTAATACGTGCGACCAGTTTCGAACTGAATGTATGTGAGATTTCCTTTTTTCATCCGGGTAATTTTTCCCTGTGCTTTGGAATCGGCACCGTAAAACTGTAGTACATGTGGACCTCCTTTAGTATGATATTACACTAAGGAGGCCCACATTCCCAAGAAAAAATTCAATCAGAAAGTGCGTAAAATCAAGGAATTTGGCAAGTTTTTCCTGCTTCGTTTTTGCTTTAATGCGAAGTACACGAAGAATTCACAATTGTATGAATGGCTTTTTTTAATCTCTATCCATTAGGCCTTGGAACACTCAAATTACCCCTATCAAATATTAACTAATAGTATTTTCTGAATATTGCGTTTTCCTGCAATTTCTTTTCGTAATCTACTGAATTCTCCAGCTTCATCCCAATCTCCAGATCAATATCTTCATGCTCGCCATTGCTCGCAAAAAAATACTTTTTCCCAGTCCGAAGGTTCTTTCGGATTGTTTCATACTGGAACCGGACTTCATAAAACGGGATAATGACCTGCATATTTAATATCTGCTTTGAATGCAGGTTCTTCACAAAATCCCTGTATTCCTGCGTTGCCGGAATTGTTCCTTCAATTGCCTCTCCTGAGCAAATTCTCAGCAGTCGGCAAATTCATGGATATGCACGTTTTCACTCCTTTCTCCACTGTCCTTCTTTGATCATTTTCCAAAAGCACAAAAAAGGAACGTAAACACTCCTTTCTCGCTCCACATCATTTTCTTTGTTTTTTAGTTTTCATTTTGTTTCCCGCATTCCTGCTCGTTTATAATCAATCAAAGGTTGTTCTTGTCTTCCCTCCTTCCGCCAGCCTGAACATAAAAAAAACACCAAAAAACAATTCTTTGCTTTTTGATGTCATTTCTGTCTTTTCAGGCTAATGCCTGAACCAATATTACAGAAGCCCGAACAGACTTCTTCGGTGCGTTTCGCACAATCTGCTTTCAAATCCCGGATCATTTCGAGATGAAATTTCTTATTCAGGATATTCCCCGAATGAAACTGTTTACGCATTTATCATGGCACTAGATTTTGTTTTCGTCAACATTTTCAAGTACAATATATTGATACTTTTGCACTAAATGGTATTCATAGTACTACAAAAGATATAGCAGCAATAGCTTAATATCCAGCATTGCTAACGGTTCCGGGGTGCATTCATATTTTTGAACAATTCTTTTAATTTTTGAAAGCTCTCTTCAGATAAATCATGTTCCATCTTACAAACCTCCTTTTGCGCCAGTTTATCATCAATTCCGGCTGAAACCAATAACTCATAAGAGAAGCAATGTTTTTCATAAATTTCTTTCGCACATTCACTTCCTTTTTGAGTCAGACTAAGAATACCCTTGTCATCTTTTTGAACCATTTTCTCATCAATCAAAATTTTTACCATATTCGTAATACTTGGTTTACTGTATCCGAGAAAATCTGCAAGATTGATTGAACGTACCTCTGATAACTTTTTTGTAATAGATATAAAGCTTCTAAGTAATCTTCTGCTGATTCATGTAATGCCATTAAGCACCTCCTATCTTTTGCCTGACTAATTTTTTTGATAAATTTCCTTTGAAAAACTATCTTACTGCGCCGGAACACAATATCTCTTATTTTGTTGCAACAGCAAAATGCAGTGAAAAACTATTATTATCCCTTATTTTTTTGTATGCAATTAATACATTAATTCATTTAAGTGTCTTTAATGTATTCTTTTATCACTTCAAATATCTCTTTGTTTATTACTATATCCTTTTCGTTTTCAATCCTTGTAGGATAATGACCTCTATTCTTTTCCAACAAAAATTCAGCCTGATTATTGATAATATCTTTCCGTAAACTATATAACGAATTATTTACTTCGACTTGATCATCTTTAGCCCCCTGTATAATTAACACAGGTTTTTGATATTTATTAACGCCATCTTTTCCACTAAGTAATGCATACTTACCAAATTGAATCTTTTCAAATACAGCTATCCAAAACTGTAATAAATATGCAAAACATTTCATGTTTTTTTGCATACACATTCTCACAAATTTATTTGGAACATCAAAGGCCGATATTATAATTGCCTTATTCAAATTTTCTTTCTGTATATTCAACAATGCCGCCACAGCATATGCACCTGTACTATGCCCAAATGCGATAATTTTATCTAGTCCTTGTTTTTTTAAATATAGTACAGCATTTTGGGCATCTATAATAAACTGTGCAAATCCCTTTATATTTTCTCCTTCACTTTCACCACATCCTGTCATATCATAAGAAAATACAAGGTATCCACAGTTTATCAGTTCACATATTTCTGGCATATAAGCATTATACGTAACTCCATACCCATTCACAAGCAAAACAACCTTATTATTAACTTTATTTTGATTAATTCCATAGAAATATCCTGTTAATTTATTTTTTCCCGAATAAAATTCTATTTTTTTTCTTCTGGGAATATCTGATTTTTTATCCGCTTCACAAATATCTATTCTCTTTCCAAACTGCATACGATACATTATGAACGTAAGCAAAAAACTCAAAGCAAGAATAATAAATGCCAATAAGATAATAATAATTATTATTTTCATGATAACCTCTTACTAATATTTAGGTATGCCGTTTCATTAGGAAAGCAAATTTTTCATTATTATAATTATAATTTTTTGCTTTCCTAAAATACCAACGACATATTAAATTAATCCAAACTTAACACCGCACTCTGCAAGCAGTCATAATCCATAAACAAACAATGTGCAGAATACTCCTTGCATCTCAAGAACACAAATTGCACAACAATGTTTATAAATGACTTTTTTTAATCTCAATACATTATGCCAGAAAACACACAAAACCTCAAATCACTCCTATCAAATATTAACCAATGGTATTTTCTGAATATTGCGTTTTCCTGCAACTTCTTTTCGTAATCTACTGAATTCTCCAACCTTCAGCCTGCTCACGAATACTAATAAAATCTCGATAGGTTCCTTTTTGTTTCAGTAATTCTTTATGAGTTCCTTTCTGCACTACCGTTCCTCCATCAATAACGAGAATCTGATCCGCATTTTCAATCGTTGCTAACCTATGGGCAATCGTTATGATTGTTTTACCATGTGTTAGAGCAGAAATAGCTTCCTGAATCAAATGCTCGTTCTCTGGATCAATACTGGCTGTTGCCTCATCCAAAATAACAATTGAAGCATCTTTTAACATGGCTCTTGCAATCGAAATCCGCTGCTTTTCACCGCCAGAGAGGGACGAACCACCCTCACCAATTACGGTATCATACCCATTTGGCAGGGCCATGATAAAATCATGGCAGCGCGCTTTTTTTGCGGCAGCAATGATCTGTTCCTCCGTAGCATCTGGGCTGCCGAATTTAATATTGTTGCGAATCGTATCCCGAAACAGATACACATTCTGGAACACCATACTGATGTTCTTTAACAGACTATCGCAGGTAAATTCACGAATATCTGTTCCACCCAAAGTAATTGTTCCGGCATTAACATCATAAAAGCGGGCGATCAGACTACATATGGTAGATTTTCCGCTTCCAGAGGGGCCTACAATCGCTGTTGTGGTATTCTGAGGAATCCTGAAATTTACATCATGCAGCACAATCCTTTTATCATAACCAAAGGACACATCCTGAAAGGCGATGTCATAAGAAGTCGGCGTAATATCTTTTCCGTTCTGGTCAATATAATCTGCATTTTCCAGAGATTCCAGCTTGTTCATAGCTGAATCTATAAGCCCCAACATGTGCGCCGCATCGTTAACGTTTTCCACACTTCCAAAAACCACGAAAGAAAACAGGACAAACATCAGGAAATAGGCAAGGCTCATTTGCCCTTCAAGAGCCTGCCATGCACAGATGAATACAATTCCCATCGATGCCAGTTTCAAGGCAAACAGATGCAAACAATTAAATGGCGTATAGCCTTTTTCTACTCTGATATGAATATCTTTCAAATCTTTATTTGCGTTGCGGAAACTCTCAATAGAAGCGCCTTCCTGTCCGAACGATTTAACGATGGACAGCCCGCGGATATATTCAATCGCAGAGCCAGACATATCCTCCATGGCCTGGTGCGTGATAGCAGCGGTCTTTTCACTATGCCTGCTGATACCATGTAAGGCCAATGAGGAAAAGGCAACGCCGACAACAGAAATCACTGCTGCGGCTGGACTCAGGAAAAGGAAACACAGGAGAATTGCAATAAACTTTGCATATCCGTTGATGATGATGTCAACCATCTTCATTCCCTGCAATTCAAGTGTGGATAGCTCCGTGGTAACACCTGTCAGAATATCGCCCACGCTGTTTTTAGAAAAATATCCCAGAGGAACCCTTTTCAGCACATCGCCTAAATGGATTCGCTGCCCTGCGGCTACTTCATAACCAATGCTTTCCTGCAACACCGCCCGCAAATAAGAGAGTAGAAAGTTAAGCGCAATCGAGCCAACAATAATCCAAAGCGTCTGCCAGATCAGGGAGGATTCTATTGTGTTGCCTGCCCAATAAGCTGCGATTGCTTTATCAAGGGCATAAGCGGCAGCCATTGTAGGGATCGCCGTAGACAGGCTGCTGAAAAAGGAAAAAACAGAGCCAAGATAGAGGCGTCCCTTATATTTCCCCGCCCATTTAATGATCCGTTTCATAGACTTAAACATGAGCGGCCACCTCCTTCTTTTCACTCACAGACCAATTCTTCGCCCCGATGTGGGCTTTCCACATATCCGCATAAAGCGGACACCGCTTCAACAATTCTTTCTGCTTTCCGCAATCCACAATCCGGCCTTTTTTCAACACGACAATCTGATCTGCGTTCTGAATGGTGGAAAGGCGGTGGGCGATCACAAGAAGAGTTTTACCCTTTGATAACGCCATGATAGATTTCTGAATTTTATCTTCGTTCTGCGGGTCAGTAAATGCTGTCGCTTCATCCAAAATAACAATCGGGGCATTTTTGAGGATCGCCCTCGCAATCGCAATTCGCTGTTTTTCGCCGCCGGACAGCCTCTTTCCGGCATCACCGGCAGGGGTATCATATCCTTTGTCCAAACGCACAATAAATTCATCACAGCAGGCCGCTTTCGCCGCCGCATATACTTCTTCATCTGTGGCGTTTGGATTTCCAAGACGGATGTTTTCTTTCAGGGAGCAATTAAACAGGAAGTTATCCTGCGTCACAAAACTGACCAGTTCGGAAAGCTGGCGTATAGACAACTCTTTGATATTCTTCCCCCCAATGGTAATGTTGCCGCCTGTCACGTCCCAAAACCTTGCAATCAGACGGGCAATCGTTGATTTACCGCCGCCAGACGGTCCTACAAGTGCCGTAAAACTTCCCTCTGGCAATTCCAGGTTCACATCATGCAACACTTCATTTTGCTCGGAACCGTCATAGGAAAAGGTTACATGCTTCAACGCAATATCATTGTGAGGAATAGATACGATTTTCCCTGAATCCGGCAGTACAGGCAGGTTCAAAAGTTCATTTGCCGCCTCTACTGCATATTCCATAGACTTTGCTTCGTTAATGAAAGTGGTTGCTTTCATCAACGGTCCAACAATGCTGAGGGAAAGGATAATCCCCATTGCAAGCTCCGCAGGGGAGATACTTCCATTCTGCACCAGCAAAAGGCCGACAGGAAGAACCCCTAGGAGCGTTGTCGGCATAATTGCCATCATCAAGTTCATGGTTTTCCATGTACTCTTAAACCATGCCAGAGTAAAGTCCTTGAATGACTGGACAGCACCAACAAATTTTTCATAAGAGCTTGTGCTTTGGTTAAAAGCCTTTACAACCTCGATACCTTCCACATACTCGATAATGATACTGTTGACATGGTTATTTGCCTCCATATAAGCGGCATACTGGCTATTATAATTCCTCATCAGGAAAAACATAGGAATCATAGCCAGTATCGGAGCAATCAATACCGCCAATCCCATGCGCCAGTCGATGACCAGCATCCAGATAAAAATTGCAATAGGGAGCAGAAGGTTAGAGGTCAATTCTGGGATCATGTGCGCCAAAGGCGGCTCTAAATCCTCAACTTTATCCATGATTATGTTTTTCAGATAGCCGATTCGCCGCCCCATCACCTCGCCAAGAGGAGCTTTCATCAGTCGATCCGCAATTTTCAGACGGATTCCTTCCAAAATAGTATAGGCTGAAATATGCGCCAGGATCGTAGAAGTTCCATAGCAGAAAACCCGTATCAAATAGCCTGCCGACCCAACCATGCACCAAATCAGAATACAATTTAATGTTACAGTTCGGTTGATAAATGCCAGCAGGATTTCATATACAGCCCAAAAAGGAATAAACCCTCCGGCAACACTCAAGATAGCACATAACACTGAGAGGGTCATTTTCCCTTTGCATGGCTCGGCAAAGGAAAACAGAATTTTAACCCAGTTATCTTTTTGTTGTTCCATTACAATCACCTTCCTTCTTTTTAGCTAGCAAAGAAAAAGGATGGGTAGTCCTTGCTAACCATCCTCATTGTAACAGTATTCGATTCTTCTTTCCTCTCCAAAACGGCATTTATGCACCATTTAGAAAAAAGATTTTCGGTACTCCATAGGCGTTTGTCCCATCACCTGACGAAAGGCCGTTGCAAATTTACTGGGACTTTCATATCCGACAGCTCCGGCAATTTCTGCAATCCCCTTTTTGGAATCCTGCCTGAGCATTGTAGCAGCGATATTCATTCGATAACGGCGAAGATAAGAATACATGGAATCTCCGTAAACCTCTTTGAAACAGTTTTTCATGCCCGTCAATGAAATCTGGAACCGTTCAGCCAATTCATCCATTGTATAATGCTCTTGCAAATCCGTTGTAATCAGGTCGTGGATTGCTTTTATTTTCTCTACCTGCCCTTTATAAAAATAAGGACGTTCCTCTTTGGACTCGGAAATTTGCAAAGCGTCCAGATACAAAAGTAGTTCCAGTGCCTTTACTTTATAGTAGTCTCCTTTGATTTGCTGCGGGACAAAGTAAAGTTCTGAAAAAATATGTTCAATTCCCGGCTCATTATGAATAACAAACGGTTTCTTGTCGTTACAATACTTCTTTTGAAGTTCATATAAATCAACCGAAAACCCGCCAAAAAAATCTCTGAGGGCTGGCACAGCAATTTCCAAATCAAACCCGAGCGTCATCCCGTGGTAATGGCAAAGCGGAAAGCAAACTCGTCCCGAATGGAAACGCCTGTTATCAACTCGCATTTCATGCTCCTGTAAATAGCCATAAGCATGATTGCCAATTTCGTTTTCGATTCGTCCCTCCCGGCAATGGTCGATATAGAGAAGCGAACTGCCTGTACTACTCTGAAAATGAGAAACGCATTCTTTTAGGTGCATATCACTATACATCACAAAAGCGCCATCAAAAATTTTGTGAGCTGTCATTGTCCCTTCGCCGCTTTCGTCAAAAATTTGCAGGACAACACAATCCTCAGTTTCAATGACATTTTTTACATTTGATCCGCAATTTATTTTACCATCAAACAGTTTGATTTCCGCCGCCCCCTTCCAGTATAAAGAAGTTTAATAGCCGTTCTCGTCCTTCCATATCCCAGAGGGAATAGCTTTCTTCCAGCATTCCGTTTTCCAGATGAATCACATGATTGCAGCATCTAAGTATAAATTCCGGGTCGTGGGTCACAATCATAACTGTTTTTCCTGAATTAGCAAGCTCTTTGACCGAATCGGCTACCTGTCTCATATGAAAAAGATCAAGCCCGCTGGTAGGTTCATCAAATAAAATCAGCGGACGTTCAGAAGCAATCGCTGATGCAATAGCTACACGTTGTTTTTGTCCTCCTGACAGTCCCATCGGATGACAGTTCTTGTACGGGAGTAAATCCATTTCATTCAGAATGGCTTCTGCCCTTGCTATATTTTCAGGAGAATCGTCCGAATCCTTTTCCGGCATACTCAGTAAAACTTCTTCTAAAACACTCTCAGTAAAAAGCTGGTGGTTCACATCCTGCATAACCATATAGCATATTTTCAGACGCTTTTTACCTGCATAGGATATGCCGTCTTTTTCAAGAATTCCTTTACAGCGTTTTTCCAATCCACACAAGCAACGGGATAGTGTTGTTTTTCCCGCTCCATTATGCCCGATGACCGCCGTTACATTTCCAGCAGGAATCTCAACTTCTTCCAAACGAAGCGTTTCCGGCTGATTTTTGTACGCAAAACGGAAATGGTTAAGTTTCCACATTCCCCGTCCTTGATGCAGACCGACAGGATCAATGTCTGCAAAGTCACACAAACCCAGTGGCCTTAATCCCATTTTAGCCTTTTCTGATGCCGGAATCAACTGAAATTCCGACAAATTATAGTCCCCTTGTATTTCTCCATTGCTTAAATAGATAATCCTGTCAGCTAAATCATAAAGATAATAAAGCCGATGCTCCGCAATGATGATAGTTTTTCCCTGTGCTTTTAGTATTTTCAACAATTCCTGAAAGTCAGCTATGGAATAGGCATCAAGATTGGAAGATGGTTCGTCCAAAACAAAAATATCCGGTTCCACAGCAGCGGCAGAACCACAAGCGATTTTTTGCTTTTCTCCGCCCGACAGGGAAAAAACACTTCTATCCAACAGGTTTATAAGATTTAACTGCTTGGAAACGCGCTCCACCCGTTCCAGTATATCTTCCTCGGCTAGCCCATGATTTTCACATCCAAAAGCAATTTCACTGGTCGTGTCCACATTAAAAAACTGAGAACGTGGATTCTGAAAAACAGAACCCACTTTTTTTGATATATCAAATAACGACAGGCTACTCATATCTTTGCCATCGAGTATGACTCTACCTTCCAGCTTGCCATCGTAATAGTGCGGAATCAGGCCATTAAACAAACGAGTTAATGTAGTTTTGCCGCATCCTGATGTTCCGCAGAGCAACACGAAATCTCCATCATTAATAGACAGGTCTATAT
Organism: Faecalimonas hominis; assembly: GCF_054660755.1. Lineage (NCBI taxonomy): Bacteria > Bacillati > Bacillota > Clostridia > Lachnospirales > Lachnospiraceae > Faecalimonas > Faecalimonas hominis. Next base: position 31,223 of record NZ_BAAHSH010000050.1, on the reverse strand, counting down.
TTTTCAGCGTTCCATGTACTTCACGTTCTCCGTCGATACTTTCATTTGAAGGGTAGGAAAAAGAAACTTTTTTACATTCAATCATAATCCTACCTCCCTGCAATCATTGTTGCAATCGGAATAGCAAAAGCCACTGCACACAATAACAAGAAAAGAATATCCTGCACATGAAAACCGATTTCGCAGATATTTGTTCTCTTAACCGGTCCGCCCAATCCTCTCGTCAGGGCTGCAGCACTTAATTCTTCCCCAATCTTAACAGAACACATAATTACAGGAACAAGCCTATATTCCAACATTGCACCTGCTTTGCCTCCGCCGAAGCGAATCCCTCGCATTTTCATAGCATCGCCTATCGCATTATATTCCTCAACAACTGTTGGGAAAAAGCGGAATATAACAGACATTGGAATAATAATTTGCTCCGGCAAATGCAGCTTCTTCATGGCAGCAACAAATTCACTGACGGTGGTTGTTTTGACTGTAATGTATCCCATCATAATTCCCGGAACAAACCTCATTAAAAAGCCACAAACTGCAACAACAAAAAAACTTGGCAGTCCTGACAAGTACGGGAGTGACAGTATTTGCAGTAGATAGCTGCCACCGTACAAGGCAAAATAGATACATGACCCCTTCCATGCCCCTTCGGTCAGCATCAATATCAGAGGAACTGCCGACAAAACAGGAGCGAACTGTCTGGAATTTACACCAATGCCTCCACTTAAAACAAATACGGAAATTGTGATAAGCAAAGCGAGTTTCGTCCGGGGGTCTAACAGTATTCCTCTGCCGCTTTTCTGACTTGCTAATAACTCCTGACGCATTATGCAATACCTGCCCTTTTGAAGTGTTTCTTAAAAATCTTCTGTCCGATGATAGCGCCAATCACGCCGCAGACAAAACCGGCAATCAAAAGAAGCGGAAGTGTATATGCACTGATATACCCCATAATCGCATCGGCATATTCCTGACTATAGCCGGTAATCAAATCTTGGTAATAGCTGTCCCTTGTTACAACAATAGGAATATAATTACCAATAATCCACATCGAGAAAACCCCATGAGAAATGATCCCTTTCTTTGCGCTCTTATAATCGCCGGACTTCAAGATTAGATCAGCCAGAACACCAAAAACAAAACCGGTAATAATACTCCAATATCCCATACCTGTGAGCAGCATCAAAATACCACAGATCAAACCGGTCAGAGACACCATTCCAAACTTTTGGATTTTAGAATAGTACAGCATCATAACAATGCCGGCAATAAGCGGCGCAATCGCAATCAGCAGTGGCAAAAAAATAGGGATAAAACCCAACATAGCAACGGCCATAAATACCACGAAATAAATTGCAGTAAAGATTCCAACGTTAATAAGGTCTTTTCCTTGTAGTTTCTTCATTATAACATCCTCCTTCTTTTGGTTAGCCAGTTCTAACCTTCTTCAACGTAATATAACAGATATGATAATATTTTTCTACTCCAAAAAGGCATTTTAAATCCAAATAGATTTTTTTTGATTCATTTGAATATTATTTTTGAAATAGAATTCTTTTGATTAAAGTTTAACTATATTCTGTTTTATTTCTCCCGGAAGACTCTCTATAAATTTTTGAATACCTTCTATTTCATCTAAATTATATGCCTTTCCTTTTGAAATTTCATCGTTTAGGCACCATTCTGCCACCAACGCACAAACATACCCCGATAGGGAATTCCAGTTACACGCATATTCAAAAGACATAAGTTTTTTTTCTACATCATTTCCATTTACAAGTTCTATACCAAACCAAAATATAGTCTTTTCATTTTCTGTACTTTTGTTCCTATACATTTTTTCCAATTGCTCTGTATATCCAAAAGTATCCATACTATTCGAATGATATATTTTGCTTCCAATTTCAAAAAAACTAGCCATGGAAGACAGATCAGAAAATGTGTTAAAAAAACAACCTTCCTTGACTCCTGTTTCCTTGCACACTCTTCGAAAATCTTTACTAATAATAGGATACAGATACATTGTTCCTACTTTCTCATCTATACATATACTTTCCCCTATCCTCATTTTGCATGGAATAATTTCGTCTTTATAAAAAAAACTCATGCTTTTAGATTTATTATTAATCATACTTGATATTACATCTTGTGTAGCTCCATGCGAAAAATAACTATTTCCATAAAAGTATTCTTTGATAGATACCTCAGCTCCTTTATGTATTTCTGCCACATACTTAAATAGAGCTTCTGATAATCCTGGATATGTACCTGATGATAGTATAATTCTAGTTTTTTTATCCCCTATCATACTTTTATTATCAACAATATATTTCTCGACATCTCCTTCTCCAAATGGATCAATATAATCATTCCCTTGCTTAATACACTCTCGAACTATCCTTGTCCCAACTATAGATGCGGGAGATGTACAATTAATGACTACATCGCATTGCGAACAGAACATTTCAACTTGTTTCGGAATAAATACATCCATCTGTATAATTTCTATATTCTCTGTTGAAAATTCTTCTTTCAAACACTGAAGTTTATATTGATTACGTGCCCCTATAAGTAAAGCATACCCTTTCCCTTGTAACGCAGATAACACAGATGATCCTACCAAACCTGTTGCTCCAAGAATTCCTATATTCTTCTTCATCCTCTTATATTCCTCTCTATAATTATTTGTGCTAGCAATGTGGCATTTTCCTCACTATGAATGCATGTAACATGATTTCCCGGAACATTTATCACTTCAAATTCCCCAAGACATATATCGTTCCACATTTCTAAATTTTGGTTTTTATCTGCAAAAAAATATTTTTGTTCTTCACATGCTGATAAATAACAAATATCCCCACTATAAAAAGGTAATTCTACATTTGCACCTTTAAATCCATGCTGATAAATTTCAAATGTTGCTTCTAGCAGTTCAGCACTCACGTTAATGCAAGTTTTTTTCTCAATGGCTTTTGCGTAGGCTTCAAATCTTTTTTCTTTTGTACTATTAACAAATTCCCAAAGACCACTATTGTTTTTCATTTTGCTATCTTTCTCTATAATGTTAAAGAAAGTATTTTGAGGGATATTACCATTATTTCTTTTCCTCACTTCTGTAATAAATTCCATTACCTTAAAGTCATCGACATCTTCCAGAACCTCCGAAAGCATTAATTGATAGTTAGGCAAAAAGATCACTTCATCTATAAATTCATCCTCTACCTTCCCGGAAACAGGATAACTATCTATAACAAACAGATTATTTACTTCGATTCCTTTCTCCAGCAATTTTACAGCTACATTTAATGCAAGAATACCTCCAAGACAATATCCAATAAGATTAATATTTTTATAGTGAAGTTGCTCTATTTTCCGAACATACTCGTCTGTAATTCTATCAACTAATTCATGATATTGTATTGAATAATACCATTCTACATCTTCTACATTTATAAATAGAAAATCTCCCAAATCCTCTTTTCGTAATTCCTTTTCTACAAAGCGATAACAATTAGTTGTTCCTAATGCCGTATGGAAAAAAATATATACTGTATCCTTCGCAGTTTTCTCTATAATTCTAAAATCATCAGTTCGTACATTCTCAGATGTTAGAATGTTCTGCTTGCTCTTTACAAAGGTTGTTATTGCTTCCCCCGTAGGATTATTCAATATTTGGCGTAGAATCTCATCAAAAGTGACGGATGTTTTAGTTTGCTCTATAATTTCTTTTACTCTGCCCGCAATCTGTGCCATTAATAAGGAATCTGCCCCTAATTCAAATAGATTATCATCTGGATATAATGCATCAACCTTTAAGACACTGATTAAAATCGAATAAATTTCTTTGTCTATTAAATTTTCTAATTCCCATCTTTTATGTTGAATCTTATCATCCCTTTTATCAATAAAGAGTTTCCGAATTGCCTGTCTATCGACTTTACCATTTGAAGTACATGGTATTTCATCAATAAATTGCAAAAAAAACGGTATCATATACTGAGGTAAGTATCGCTTCAATGCTTCCCGTACACTCTTTTCATCTTTTTTTTCATCTTCTTTTGGAACAATTACCGCAACCAACTTTGGTTCATTATTCCAATCTACTGTTGTTACACAACAGTTTTTCCCCGAGCAGCAATCCATAATTGCATTTTCTATTTCCCCGGTATCAATTCTATGCCCCGAAATTTTTATTTGGGAATCTTTGCGTCCTAAAAACTCAATCTCTCCGTTCCTTAAATATCTGCCGAAATCCCCGGTTTTGTATATTCGTTTATTATTTAACCAAAAAAAGCTACTTTGTGTTTTAGAAACATCTCCCAAATACTCTTTTGCTAACCCTTTTCCTGTTATATATAGTTCTCCTTGTACCATATCTGGGCATGGTTTCATATTTGCATCCAGCACTTCAAAACCTTGGTTACTTAAAGGAACACCGTACGGTATGCTACTATTATATGATTCACCCATTTTGCACTCGTGATAAATAGACCATATGCTAGCTTCCGTAGCCCCTCCTAGTGAATATATTCGAACATCTTTTAAGAATCTGCAAATTTTTTCTGGCAACTTTACTGGTATCCAATCACCTGACAACAATATTTTGTTAATTGACAATTTTTCTCCTTTATAGAATCGTTCAAGATAGTCTACAAACATTTCCATAAAGGCGGGCACAGAATTCCAAACTGTGATATTCCACTTCTCTACCAACATAAGCCAATAAGACGGATCTTTATATCTAACTTTTTCTGGTATTACTATTGTTCCACCTGTAGCTAACATTCCAAAAATATCATAAACAGAAAGATCAAAATGTAATTGTGAGAGCGCCAGAATACTGTCTTTATCTTTTACCTGAAATCTTTCATTTATATCTATAATCGTATTTACAACAGCTTGCTGCTCGATAACTACCCCTTTAGGTTCACCTGTGGATCCAGACGTAAAAATCACATATGCCACATCATCAAAGTTGTCATTAACAATCTCATCATAACTCTTTTTTAAAATGACACTGTCTTTGTCAATCCATTTATATTTTTCTCTATATTTATGAGTTTCTTCTTTTTCTCCAATTAAGCATTTGATTTTTGCTATCTCCAGTATTTTATCTGCACGAATTTCTGGTTGGTCATTGTCTATCGGAACAAATGCTGCTCCAATCAACAAAGTTCCCAAAACACTCGCAATCTGAAAAAAACTCTTATTCAATTTGATTCCAACATAGTCACCTGCTTTACAACTGCATTTCTGCAATTCATCTGCTATTCCATATGCAGTCCACAATAGTTCTTCATATGTATGTTCTCCACATTCATCCACGACTGCTGTTTTTTTCGGCATTTCTAAAGCACTCTTCAGAAATAGGTTCTGCAGAGTATCCATCTTTATCTCTTTAAAAGTACTATTTACATTCTTTCTTTGATCCATTTGCTTTTCAGGTAATTCTACATTTGCTTGTTGATTCCAAAATTCAACGGATTCCGAAATTTTTTTCAAATATGTTAAAAAGGTACAAAATATATCTTGAATAACTCCTTCTTCAAAAATACCGTTTCGGATATCCCAATTAATAAATAAACCTTCTTCATTATCCATAACTTGACAATCTAAGAAAGCCTGCGGCGTCTGACTGATTCCATTATTATTAACTTTCCCAACCATCCCATCGTTTTTTATCAATCCAATAGAACTTGTAAAAATAATAGGAAAGAAAAGCATCGGATTCTTTCTTCTCTTTCGCAAATCGCGAATCACTTCGATCCCAGAATATGAACTATGATCCAAATCTTCAAAAATTTGTTTATTTACATTTTTTACAAAATCAGCAAATATTATTTTCTCACTTAAATCAATTTCTAAAACATCTACACTAGTAAAGTCTCCAATAGTATTGTAAATACCCGTATATTTGTTATTTCTTATGAGTGTAGTTAGATTTAATGAAAATTTTTTGTTTACACTCCAGCGTTCAATACACAAAGCAAATATAGAAAGCACAGTCGCTGTAGGCGTCACACTATTTTGACTTGAAAAAAACTTTATTTTTTCCCAGTCTTCAGCCGATAATTTCCTTGCCATACGAATAAATTTATTACTTTTTTCAGCATTCGATCGCATCGGGAGAACTGGCGCTTCAGGAATTATATCCAGTCTATTTTTCCAATACTCTTTATCTCTACGATATCGACTACTGTTTTTCATTCCCATCTCATTAAGTACATAATTTCGAAATGAAATAGCACACTTTTCATCCCCGTTACCCTTATTGTAGTATATTGTCTCAAATTCTATTAATAATGTCCAAATACTTGCCCAGTCTGCAATCAAAAAATCAAACGATAAATGCAATGTAGTTTTTTCTTTGTCTTCGGTTACACCAATATCAAACATAGGCCACGTTTCAGTATTATAGTATTTATCAGACCATTTGCTGCGTATTTCTTCACATTTTGTAGATATATATATGGGATATTCTGCCACATCTCTTAATACTTCTTGAGTCCCATCTTCTAAAACAATAGCTCTCAACATATCATGCTTATCAATTAACTGATTCCAAATCTTTTGTACTTTTACAGAATCCAAGGCCGGATAATCCAGTTCTAAATATAGATGACTTGCCACATCCCCATACTCGAAAGAATTTTTTCGCCCTAACAAATAAGCCATTTGAATATCCGTCAGTGGAAATTTATCGAAACGCTCCCTTTCTTCTTCAAAATAACTTATAATTTCCTTTTTGTTATAAATCAAAATATTTTTTATATCATCATCTAATTTCCCATCCTTTTTTAAATAACGTATTTTCCCACCTTCAGTCCAAATACCAATTCCTTGTTCCCGCATATTTTGAATCAATTTACTTACTTCCACTATATTTATCCTCCAACTGGCAACTTAATACAAATACCTTTTGATTATACACGCACAGTTCAGAATCAATAGTTGGCAAACTTTTTTCGACAGCAAATCCAACTTTCTGAAACAGTTCGTGCCATTGATATAATTTTAAAAAAGTTTCATTTTTTTCGGCTCTTGCATCATCTGGCTCTTGCATCATAAAAGCTTGGGATATTAACATTTGAACAGATTCACCAATTGCTTCTACGATAATTACCTTTCCATCTTTTTTTAAAACTTTTTTGATGTTTTTTAAAGTAACTTCTATATTTTTTGCGTTATTCAGCACACCTACTGCAATTACTATATCTACGCTATCCTCCTTTATTTTATCGCTAACAAAATCATTATTAATATCTATTTTTAAATATTCAATAAACCGAATTCCTGAGAATAACTCTTTAGCACGATTTACAAAAAAATCTGAAATATCAGAAAAAAAATATTCTTCTACACTAAGAAATTTTATTTTTTCGATAATAGGCTTGGCTGTTGAAGCCGTTCCTCCTCCTAATTCCAACAGTCTACATCCTTCACGCAGTTCACATTCACTTTTAACATAATCCGAAATCATTTGATTATAATAACTTGAAATTGGTGTCTTTGAATACAAATCATCCGCTACATACATCTGACCTTCCGGAAACAATAGTAATGTAGGATTTAATTCCCCTTTCATGATATAGTTAAGTTTTAAAGCATTATTCTTAAAATATTCATATGTGGATATAGTTCCTAAATTTGCATTTTCCCAAACGTTTTTACCATCCACCCAAATTTTTTCAAGTTCTGAATAATGCATTTTTTTCTCAAAATAATATTCTTTTTCTTCATTTCTTATATAGCTATTAGAGTTAAGCACATGAAGCCAACGATGTATTATGGGAACAAAATCAGCTTTCACTCCTATTCGTTCTATCAGTTCATCACTCGTATATCCTTTATTTACTTCTTTGATATTCTGCTGCAAATAATAATACATTGTTTTTAGACACATATTATTAAATACTGCCATACCACCAAGCAAGGCACTGCTTTTTTCAAACAAAGAGGTACTTTCTCTCAAAAGTTTTTCTGACGGATAGTAACTATAAAAACTCCCCGAAACAATCTCAGGATATCCCAGTCCTTTCATTAAAAGTTGCCAAGCATGACTATTATTCAAAATCCTTTGTATATATTGAATAGTTGGTTCTGTCGGTTCCACTACAGTTTTTTCTATATCCTTTGCAATTGCACAAGGCCATTCATCCTTAAAAATCATTTTTTGTTTCTTCTCGCTACTATATAATATAAATGAATTCTGTTCATCCATATTTAAAGGTGAATGGAATTCTAATCGCCCTGGTATAATATTTTCATCCGGGAAATGAATTCTAGGATTCCAAATAACAGGACCATCAGGATCAAACAATGTCAATTGTCCACCTGCAAATCCAACACTAATCCGAAACAGCATATGTAAAAATCCATCTATATTTTCTTTTTCGATTTCATTATGTGCTCTGAAACTTATTGGAATATCTCCAATCTTTACAGTTTCCGTCTGAAAGGGCACATGACCGCATATACTTCCCACATTCTCCCATGGGCGAAGTGTCTGAAGCACTTCGCCCAAAATACTAATTACTGGATAGGAAACCTGAGTCGCTAAATCAACATTAATATATGCTATTTTTTCTGTCTTACTAACTATATGGACATTACGTATAAAATTTTGAACTGCAGGTAGGTTCAAATACAAGTTACCAACCCCAAAATACACTTTTTGATTTTGCGCAATCTTATAGCATTCCCCCAATTCTTTATAATGAACTGGCTGCTCCAACAGAACATTTATTCCTTTTCTCAATAATTGTTTTGCTATATTAGCGCCTTCGCCTCCTAGTGCCCCTGTTTTCACAGCAACACAAGCAACATCTACCCTTTCTTCTACTTCATCTAATGAAGTATATAGAGGAATATTATAATATCTTGCGCATTCATAACTCCTATCACTTCCTTTGGCTAATAAACCTACTATCTTTATTCCTTTCATTCGCTTTAGCGCTTCAAGATAAAATTGTCCAAACCGACTACCATAAACAATAATATTCTTCATATAGTTTTTACGCCCTCCTATTATATTTCGCCATCATCCTCCATATAATTGTTTGAGTCCATCTCCTGCTGAATTCGTGCTGCAAATTCTGAAATAGTTGGTGCTTCAAAAAGCCAACTAATTTTAGGCTCTATACCTAACTCTTCCTTTAAAGCGTTTACAAGTCTGATAGCTTTTAAAGAGTCTCCTCCGTTTTGGAAAAAATTTGAATCCTTATCCAAAATATCTTTTTCAAGTATAGTTTGCCACACTGAAGCAACACTTTTTTCAAAATTTGTCATATTTATATCTGCTTGTTTCTCATCTTTTTCATCAAAATCCGTTTGCTTTATAGAATTGAGTAATTTATTTCTATTTACTTTTCCATTGGCAGACAACGGAATTTTGACAACTTCATATATTCTCTTAGGAATCATATATTCTGGAACAATATTTTTTAGCCTCTCAATAATCTCTGCTTCACTTATAAAATTCACTTCTTCATGATTCCTTGCTATAAATATCGTTTCTCCAGTTCCACATTTCGCATTTTCGGCGGTTAATCTAAAACTCATAATGTTATCGAATCCAGCATTTTTCAACAACTCCTTCCACTTATCAACTGACAAAAGCGGCATACATGTACCCTTGCGAAGATCTTGTATCATTGAGAATCCTTTTTCTAATAACGCTACTGAATTTAGAATCAATCTATTAGGAATGGTATATTCCTTAAATAAAAGAATGCCACCAGATTTTAGCATTTCTTTGAAATTGGATAATGTCAATTCAATATCATAGCTTCTATGAAGTGTATTGTCTGCTACTATTATGTCCATTTTATGGCGAAGTTCTCCAATATAAAGATAAGGTTCCTTAAAATCATAAGTTATACTTTTCAGTCTGTTCACATCTCCAGCTATCTCTAATGCCTTATCTATATACTCGCTTGATTCATCCAAGTAATAGAATTCTCCACCATTTCCTAGCACATCCATATATCTTTTGGTATTACTTCTCATCCTACTCCCAATTTCCAAAACAGAAGAGTCAGTTCCCGTAATCTGTAAACTCATTTTATATAATGAAAACAACACATCTTTCATCGTTTTATCGAGTGGGCTAATTTCTTCCAAAACTACTGGTAATGCTTTAAATTCCCCCTTGCTTATTATTTCTACGTCAGCATATTTGTTGCGTAAAATGGTAATTGTTGCTGGTATATTCTCTTTCAATTCCTTATAAAGTTTTAATACCCTTTCCTTTTCTTGGCATTCTTGCATTTCCCTGTATAAATCATACTCGAATTCATCTCTTCGACAAATTATAACGCCTAAATTTGTCTTAACCATCATTCCTTCATCTATTAAAATATCTATCCATTTCTTTACAAGATTTTGGAATTCAAGATTAACGTTGAGAAGTTCTGCAAATTCTCTTGATGTATATTCGCAGTTTTCCTTTACACCCATTTCTATAAATGTTTGAAATATTATCATTGCGGATATTTTTTCTAAGGATTTTCCATAAGAATTTATAAATATCTCTTCCTCATTCTTTACAACTTCTTTTTTTAGTTCATTTATTCCATTTTCCCAAAATATATCCTCATCAATTTTGACATATTTCATTTTATCGAAACAAATAAAGGCTATTAAGTATTTTTTGTTTATTACCTCTACTATTGACTCTTTGATTTGGGGAATACTATTCAACGCATTTTCAAGTTCTCCTAATTCAATACGATGTCCACCTATTTTCACCTGATTATCCAATCTCCCAAGAAATTCAATATTACCATCATTCCAATACCGTCCCATATCTCCGGTACAATACAGCCGTTCTCCAGTTCTATCTAAGACAACAAATTTTTCCTTTGTTTTTTCTTTATCGTTTAAATATCCCTGTGCAATGCCATCTCCGGCAATATAAAGTGTTCCCGGTACCCAGTCAGGGCAATCTTCCATATTCTGATCCAGAACATAATACTTCTGGTTTGCAAGCGGTTTCCCATACGGAATACTCTTCCAATCTTCCGGCACAACCTCTGGAATCTCGAAATGATTAGACCAGATACTGCCTTCTGTTGCTCCTCCAAGAGCAACAATCTCAACATTCTGGAACAGATTACGGATTCTCCCCAGAAGTGAAACAGGAACCCAGTCACCACTCATCATTACTAACCGCAGCGATTGTGAAGTTACCTGCCTTTGATATTCCTCATATTCTGCCAGCATTTCTACAAAAGCTGGCACGCTGTTCCATACGGTAATATTCTCATGATTCAACCAGTGAATCCAATGCGCTGGATCTTTTCCATATTCCGGATCCGGAAGAACCAATTTCCCACCTGCGCCTAAAATGCCAAAAACATCATAAACAGACAGGTCAAAATGAAGATTGGAGATTCCAAACGCCGTATCCTGTTCTGTAATCTGATAGCGTGCATTGATATCCAGTATCGTATTCACTGCATTATGGTGAGTAATCATTACTCCTTTCGGCATCCCGGTTGTTCCCGACGTATAGATTACATACGCAAGGTCTCCCGCCTTATTCTCCTGTGCTTTGTATTCAGAATCGGTTTTTAATTCAGACACAGAAATACAATCCCACTCGTGCAGCCATTCGGTATCCTGATCATACGCCTGATTCTGCACAAGAATGATTCTTGTTCCACTATCACGGAGAATCTTTTCAACTCGTTCTCTCGGATTATGGATATCTATCGGAAGATATGCGGCTCCGGCAAACATGATTCCATAAACAGCAACTACCTGCTCCCACCCTTTTTCCATAAATACAGCTACCGTCTCTTCTTTTTTTATTCCCATGCTCTGCAACTGCCCGGAAATGTAAAACGCTTCTTCTTTTATCTCCCGATATGTCATCCGCCTGCTGCACGTTACCAGCGCCTCCTTATCCGGAAATTTGTCTGCCGCCTCCAAGAATAATCCATCCAACGTTTTCTCTTCAAATTCAGCCGCCGTTTCATTCGCCTGACGCCGTTTTTCTGAAATTTCCGCTATTACCAGACTTGCCGTTTTTTCCTGCATGATCTCCGGATGAACTGCTAGCGTATGAAGCAGGCCGGTATATGCCCGGAACATCTCATCCAACATTCCTGGATAAAATAATTCGTCCACGGAATCCCAAAACAGGCATAAACAGCCATCCATTTCAACCACCTGATGATCCAGCCACACCTGCGGCGTCTGTGAAATGTTATAGTTCAGTTTTCCAAGCCACTTTCCTTCATGCCACTGCTCCACGCCAAGACCACTGGTAAACACTACCGGCATAATAGCGCCCCGCATATTTCCAGTCTTTTTCTTTAATTCGCGCTCCAGTTCAACCGCGCCATAAGCTGTATGCTCCAGATCTTCTGTAAGCTGCTTCTGAATTGCCTTTGTCCTTTCCGCAAAATTATTCCCTGCATTCTTTATCTCCAGCAATGTCAGTGTTGTAAAATCTCCAACCAGATTGTTCACTTCCGGATGCAATTGTTTCCGGTCAAACTGCGTCAGATTAAGTGTAAAATCCTTATTACTGCTCCACAAGCGGAGAGTCTCCGCATAAGCACTTATCAAAAGAACAGAAGGCGTTACCTCCAGTCTTCCCGCCGCGTCTTTTACAGACTGCCATTCTTTCTGTGACAGTTTTGCGCTCCGGCGACAGAAACGCTGCTCTGTAATCTGGCTTTCGTTCTTTGCAAGCGGCAGATCCGGTGCGTCCGCAAAAGTCTCCACCCGGTCTTCCCAATATTTTTTATCTTTCTCATAAGCAGAGGTAGACTTTATCTGCTCCAGTCCCAGCACGTAATCCCGGAAAGACAAAGTAATCGACATTTCCGCTTTTCCATTTCGATATACTTCTGCCCACTCATCTAAGAGATGGAACATACTCCAGCCGTCAAAGATAATATTGTCAAAACTGATATGGATTCTATGCTTCTGGTCCTCTATTTTAGTGATTCGCACATCAAACAGAGGCCATTCATCTGTCTGAATTACCTGATGAGACATCTCTGCCCGTTTTTCATCCAATGCCTTTTCTTTTTCTGTCACTTCCAATTGTCGGATATCCGTCACGTCAATATGATACTGGGGAGTATTCTCCAGTATGCGCTGCATACCATCCGGCTGGATAATAACACGCATCATCCCATGCCTCTGTATCAACAGATTCCATGCCGTCTCTGCGCACTCAGTATCAAGGCCGTCTGCATCCAGTTCAAAATAACAGTGTGTTGCAACATTTCCCAATTCATACAATCCGCTTCTGCCAAGCCAGTAAGCATACTGCACATCGGTTAATGGGAACGAATGATATGCTTCCTCCAGATTCGGTTTGATCTGCAGTGTATCTTCTTCTTTCCGTTCGGACTGTTCAATAGCTTTTGCCAGAGATTTTACGGTCAGATTTTCAAAAATCGTACTGATCGTTATTTTGCAGCCGAAGGTTTTCTGTACTTCCGAGATCAACCTTGTGGCAATCAGCGAGTCTCCCCCAAGGCTAAAATAATTATCTTCAATTCCAATATTTTCATATCCAAATAATTGTTTCCAGATATCTAAAAGCTTTTCTTCTGTTTCTGTCGTTGCCTTTGAAAATCGGATAACCGCAGTTTCTTCTTTAAAATCTTCCCGCAATTGCTTCCTGTTAATCTTCCCATTGGACAATGTTGGGAGCTGCTCCATGAAATGATAGTTCTGTGGAACCATATACTCCGGCAGTTTTTCTGACAGATATTCCCTTAGTGCTCCATTATGATAGGACAGGACAGACGCCTGCTGTCTGCTGCAGCATATACATCTTCCATATCTCTCTGTCACAGCACAGTCTTCGCCCAATCCTGCCTCTGATAAACATTCTCTCCACAGCAGGCAATCCGGGGTAACCAGCCCTGCTTCTTTTCTCTTGTCCCGAATATCCGCAAAACCATTTTCCAAAAAAGCCGCTGTAAGTTCCTGAAGGTATGTCCTTACCACAAGGTCAGTCATCAGCAATATTCCGTTTGGCTTCAGTAATTCCGCTACTTTCTTTACCGCATCCGCAGCATCAATATTTCTATGTAAAGCATTTACCGATATCACAACGTCATAACTATGCAAGGACATCTGCTGCTTATCCATGCCTTCTTCCAGATTCAGCATCTCAAACTCGACTCTCTCATATCCCGCAAGTTCTTTCTCTGCTTCCTGCAGAAAATATTTTGAAGAATCCGCATATGTATAAGCCGCGCTTACATCTTCCAGTGCATTCAAAAACTGTCTTGTAATTGCAGTGTCCCTTGTACCAATTTCTATAATCTGGAGTGGCTCTTTTCTGCGTTCTTCTGCCAGAAGCCTTAATCCCTGCACCAGTCTTTCCACTGTTTCCTCGCAGCCCGGAATCCTCCGAAGCAGCATATTCGGAGCCAAAGCCGGCTCTTTCTGGTAGAATACGTCCAGCGGAACTTCATTCCCAGTAACCATATGCTTCAGATACGGCTTCAGTTTATTAAAATACGTTTCCGTATCTCCAGCTTTTTCCGGTACAGCCACTTCCTTCCCGGTACGCGATAGTCTGCCGTCCTCTTCTCTCAGGATTCCTTCCTTCTTTAAAACTTCCAACCATCTTGCCACAGTATTCTTCTGTGTTTCCGTAATGCTCCCTTTTTCAAAAATTTCCTTCTGCGAAAGAACTTCCTTCTCTGATACAAAAATGCCTAACTCTATGAGTGTCTCCAGCATAAGCTGTACACATCTCTGGTCTGCATAGGCAAGGAAATTTTTGTATGCTGTCTTCCGTTCCTGCTGCATCTGCCAATTGCTGACATCATCCTTCAGTTCTTTCCAGCCCCCACCAAAGATATCTGTGCCGTACAAATACGTTGTAACTTTAGAATCTTCCTGTATCGGCGCTCCGATATAAGCAGCCAGCGTTTTATTGCCATGACCATCACTAACTGTATCAACAACTGCATGAGCCACACCCGGAAACTCCTGAATCGCATGTTCAATTTCTCCCAATTCAATCCTGTGTCCGCGAATCTTTACCTGATGGTCTTTTCTTCCCAAAAATTCAATTGTCTCATCATCCCAGATTCTTCCGAGATCGCCGGTCCGATACCATCTTCCATACTGATCTGTGATAAATTTCTGCCCCGTAAGCGCAGAATCTCCCCTATATCCTTTTGCTACACCAAAACCGCCAATCCAGAGTTCGCCTTCTGCCCAGTAAGGGCAATCCCTTCCATACTCATCCACAACACGATATGCCTGATATCTGAGTGGCTTTCCATAAGGAATAGATTTCCAGTTTTTCGGCATCGGCAGGGTAACATTCTGATAATTGGACCAGATACTTGCCTCTGTAGCTCCTCCCATAGCGACAAACTGGCAATCCTCTGTCCATGCCGCAACCCTCTGCGGGAGATCCATCCCAATCCAATCTCCAGAAAGCATAACCGCCCTGATCGGCAGTTTCTGTTTCATGGATTCCGCCCGTATCAAAAGCATATCCAGAAGCACCGGCACTGAATTCCAAACGGTAATCTGATATTTCAACACTTGTTCCAGCCAGTAATCCGCATTCCTTCTCTCCTGCTCTGGAAGCAATACCAATGTTCCTCCTGCGCCTAAAATTCCAAAAACATCATATACCGACAGGTCAAAATCCATAGCTGATACAGCCAGCGCCCGATCTGCACTTGTCACATGGTACTTTTCATTAATATCCTGAACCGTATTCCATGCGCTTTCATGCGCAATCTCTACACCCTTCGGAACACCTGTAGAGCCTGACGTCATGATGATATAGGCGCTGTCCTTCGGCGACACCTCTGGCAGTCTCACATTTTCCTGTCCCTCTTCCATACCCTCCATCACAAGGATTTCCGTACCTTCCGGCCAGTCCAGTTTTTCGGATAATTCCCGATTCGTGACCACATAGCGGACTCCCGTCTTCTCATGGATTAACGCTCTCCGATCTTTAGGCTGGCTTAAGCTGACCGGAAGGTATGAATTCCCGGAAAGCAAAATTCCTAATGCCGCCTCGATCTGTTCTATCCCGCGCGGCAGGGTAAGTGCAACCGGGACTCCCTTAATATCCTTTTCTGAAATTCCTGCCGCCACTGCTGTTGCCCGTGTTTTTAATTCCCCATAGGATACCGACCTTCCGCTTCCCGCATCAATAAGCGCAATATCTTCCGGGCAAACTTCCGCATGGTTCATAACAGCCCAATGCAGGCATTCCACACGCTCCGGCACTCCTGTACGCGCTGTATCTTCAATTTCTCTTTTTCTTTTTTCAGGAAGCACATCAAATCGCTGATTCCAGTCCTTCTTTCCCAATTCATGCAGAAGATTCTCAAAACACTCCAGCATATCCGGGATCATATTCTCCGGGAATAACTTATCCACGCTGTCCCATGTAAGCTGTACGCCATTTTCATCTTCATAACTCTGGAAGTCATTCCACACCTGCGGCGTTTGGGAAATCATATAGGAAAACTGTCCCAGTTCTTTCCGGAACGTATCATTTACCAACGGCGTTCCCAGATTGCAGGCAAAAACAACCGGCGCCACTGCCCATGCGTCTCCATACATCTGTGCAAGGTCTCTCTGGACTTGCACGCCGGAATATGCCGTATACTTCATATCCTCATGAAGCTGCTTCTGGATTCTGTCTAGCAATTCTGCAAACGTCGGATCCCCTTCGCAGTCAATCTCCAGCAATAACAGTGTAGTGAAATCTGCTATCACGTCTTCCAATCCCTGCTGCTCTGTTTTCCGGTTAAAAAATGGAATATTAATAAGGAAACGATGATTCCTGCTCCACCGTTCCAAAACCGTCGCATATGCAGTAAGAAGAACCATTGCCGGAGTTGTCTGGTATTTTTTTGCCCGCATTTGCAAATGATCCCATTCTTCCTTTTCGATTCTCACAATCCTGCGGTTGAACACCGTTTTTTCCACTTCTTGCGGACGTTTTGCCAATGGAAGGTCAGGGCCTTTTGGCAAATGCTCTAAACGATTCTTCCAGTATTTTTCTGCGTTTTTCCGTTCCTCCCCTTCTTCCTGTTTCTGCCGTTCCAGATAGGAAGCAAAATTCCACCCTTTTGATTCTTTCGGCAGGTTTTCCCCTCGGTAAGCAGATGCCAAATCCCTCAATAATATCTGCAGACTCTGTACATCAGCAACCAGAAGCGCCATGTCCACATGAAGGCGTGCCTTATTTTCAGGAAAAAGCGTAAGCTCTATTCCTGCTACTTCACCTTCCTCAATCTTTAACTTCCGATGGGATAAACGTTCTCTGACAGATACTGCCATTGCCTCTGCTTCCTCAGATGACATCCGTGAAAAATCATGAACCTTTATTTTTTCGCAATACGGCTTATCCAGGATTTTCTGTGTCCCGTCTTCCAGAAAGCAGGCACGCAGCATGGGATGATGATACTGCAGCACATTCCATGCTTTTTCCAGACGCTCCGGATCTATATTTCCCCCATCAAACTCTAAATACGCATGACAGTCTATTCCTCCAAGAGCCTGTTCTTCATCCCTGCCAACCCAATATGCATACTGTACGTCTGTTAAAGGAAACGGCTGTTTCATATCCTTTTCCGGCGTTATCTTAGATTCTTGCGCCCGTTTTTTGCCCGCTTTTTTCTTCATGCTGCGCTGGATCAGCGCCCACCAGCCTTCAAGGGTAGGATTTTCCATCAATGAACCGAATGAAACCTTAACCCCCTGTTTTCTCCACTGGTTTACCAGACGCATGATCGTCAGGGACGAAAGCCCAAGCTCCAGCAGATTTTCGGAATCCCCCAAATCTCTGGCTACCGGCAGCTTTTGTTTGATCTGTTCCTTTATCTCTATATATTCCATGATTCTGTCTCCTTCTATTTTTCCTGTGCCATCCGTTCTAATGCTTTCTTATCTATTTTTCCTACGCTGGTCAGTGGCCATGTCTCTACCCGTTCTATCTGATCCGGCATTTTATACGCCGCAACGCCTATTTCCCGCAGGAACCTGTGGATTTCCTGTAAATCGATCCCGGCTTCATCATCGGTCACAAGGAATGCAGATATCCGGTTTCCAAGGGTTTCATCCGGAACGCCGACAACGGCTGCCTCTTTGATTTTCGAATGCCTGCAAAGGTAAGCTTCAATCTCTGAAGGCATGATCTTTTCTCCGGCGCGGTTAATCTGCTCTTTGATCCTCCCGCCCAAACGTAACCTTCCGTCTTTCGTCCACATAGCTTTATCGCCCGTCCGGTAAAATCCGTCCGGCGTAAAGCTCTTTTTATTCGCTTCCTCCGCCATATAATAACCATCAATCGTATACGGGCCTCTGGATAATAATTCCCCAAAAACTCCTTCCGGTACGGCCTTATCTTCTTCATCCACAATCTTCACTTCATCCGCAGGAGACACCGGAGTTCCCTGGCATCTTGCAATCAGGGAACCTTCATCCTCCGGGCTAGTAAAGGACAGTAGCCCCTCCGCCGTACCAAATACCTGCATCAGTTTACACGGCCATTCTTCAATGATCTTATCCGCAAGGGAATCTTCCAGCATTGCGCCGCCTACCTGCAAAATCCGCAGGCTGGATATATCAAAATCTTCATCCCATTCCAGCATTTCCATGCACACAGTAACCATAGCAGGAACCAATGCCGTTATCGTGACACCTTCCTCTGTAATTGCGTCAAGGATATCATCCGGGCTGGTCGCAGACGCAAGCACAACTTTTCCTCCCACGTCCAGCGTGCCTAAAAGCCCCGGGCAGCATAATGGGAAATTATGAGCTACCGGAAGAGACGCCAGATAAACGTCACTGCTATCCAGGCGGCATCTCTTCGCGGACATGCGGGCATTATACATATAATCCGTATGGGTGCGCGGAATCAGTTTCGGAACCCCTGTCGTCCCGCCGGACAGCAAAAGCACCGCCGTTTCATACCCATCCACAGCCGGAAATGCTCCATTTTCTCCACACGTTTCCGCAATCATTCCACTGATATCCCCGGATTCGCTATCTACAAATATATGCCGGATACATGAATATTTCTCTTTCATCGCATTTGCCATCGGCACATATGAAAATCCCAGATATTTCTCCACCACAATATAAGCGGCCGGCTTTGCCAGTTCAATAATTCCTTCCAGTTCCGCCTCCCTGTGGGCCGGCAGCATCATGATCGGCACCGCCCCTATCTTGGAAAGCGCAAAAAACACGACCACAAAAGAAATCCTGTTCGGAAGCTGTACAAGCACTTTGTCTCCCTTTAAAATCCCTTTACGCAGAAAAGCTGTCGCAAGACAATCTGCTTTTTGCTTTAATTCCATATAACTGATCTCGTCTTCGCTGTCCGTGACCGCAGTTCTTTCTCCATATTTTTCCGCCCACTTATCAAGCTGTTCTCCAAAACTACATCTCTCCCAACCTTCCAGATACTCATATTTGCTCATATCTTTCTTATAACCCATTTGATTTATCTCCTTTCTTATGCACCGCCACATACGCAGCATATCCTTTGATCCTGACCGGATACAGGAACCAGCCCTGATCATTCCTGCCTTTTTCTATAATTTCCCCGTTTCTGACAGAGAAGAAATCCATTCCTCTTCCTAATCCAATACCGAGTGCTTTTACATACGCTTCTTTGGCCGCCCAGTACTGGAAAAACAAAGCCGATCCTTCCTTTATTACATCTTCCGCTTCTTCTTCCGTATAAAAATTCCCGGCTATCTCCCAGTAATCCGGACATCCCGCCATTTCCTGCACATCCACTCCGATGTCCATTCCAACAGCGAATCCCGCTAGTATGAATTCTCCCGAATGCGAAATATTAAAATCTACGGTCTGCTTTCCTGCAATCTTTTTATGATAAGGCTTGCCCCGTTCACTGACAGAAAAATCAATCGTTTCCACATCTAAATATCTTTTCAAGAGAAGCCGCACGACAACCTTCCCGGCTATATAACGCATCCTGTCTTCCGAAAAGCGGAATCTTCCGACCTGCTCCGATTCCTGCCCACTCAGGATATATTCATGGTTCACCCAGAAATCTGTCATTTCCGGCCAGCAGATGCACCATATATGTATCTCATTTTCACGGATACAAAGTTTGCCTGCCGCCAGAAATTCCTTCGCTCCATACCGTTTAATCTCCATCTTTTATTCCCGGCAGGCGCCTTATAACTTCACTTATTACTTCGTCTTCGTAATCCCGCAAATAAAAATGTCCTCCCGGAAATATCCGGTAGCTAAAATCATTATCCGTATACTTTCCCCATTCGCAGATTGCGCTCTCATCCGCTTCGCCATCCTTTTCTCCGCCAAATGCAGCGATAGGCGCATGCAGTACTATTCCCGTCTTGTCATAATATGTTTCATCCATGGTAAAATCTGCCCGTAGCATAGGCAGAAAGAAATCCAATAATTCCTGATTCTCCAGTATCTCTTTTGGCGTCCCCTCAAATCTTCCCAGTTCCCTCTTAAACTCTTCATCCGGAAGATGATAGATCGGATTCGGCTCCGGAATACTGGGAATCCGGCTACCGGAAATAAACAGACAGCTCGCTGTATATCCGACCGCTTCCAATCTCTTTTCCAGCTCATAGGCAATCTTACCGCCCATACTGTGCCCCCATAAGGCATACGGTCCATCCACAACCTCTCTTACTGCCTCTTCCAGATCATCTAACATAACCGGCATATCTATATACGGCTTCTCCATGATCCGTTCTTCCCTTCCCGGAAGCTGAACCAGACATACCGTTACTTTTCCCTGCATCTTTTTCGCCCACTGGTTATAAGCAGAAGCGCCGCCCCCCGCAAACGGCAGACAAAACAAAGTTATTTTCTCTTTGTTAATATTTTCTGTATTTTTTATCAACTTCAAATTCACTTTTATGTTCCTCTTGCATCATGTTCTTTTTTATTCTGTTTATTATCATTTTGTGATATGCTTTTCCCAAGCATTTCTTATTCCTATCCAGGATTAGTTGACTCTAACTCTTTGTCAAAAAAAATTTTTGATCCATCCCAATATTAAACCGGACGCCAAAACAATATGCGCTACCATAATCCCGTTTACGACCAGGAAATATCCGGTTACAGAAAAAACACCTGCTATCGCGCATTCAATAATTAAAATTGCCCTCGCGCGCATACCATAAACTTTCTTTTCTTTCTCATCCAGTTTCTTACTGCTGGCATCCACCGGTGCCATAACAAATATGACTCCAACTGCAGCAAGCCATATGATCCGTATTTGCCACATCACAGCCGAACCAGACGCCAGATACTGACCGCACAGAAGGACAAGGATACTGGAAACAACCATGCAGCTCCCTGCTTTTTCTAAATGAATCCCTCCGGCATACTGCCTTAGAACAGTAAAGGGCAATAAAAAGACTAGCATCTCCAGCCAATTCCCCGTTACAATGCCAAGTATGACAATGATAAGGTATATCGCCACCCTGCCCAGCAGTACGCCGTAAGCATATTCATACAGCCTGCGGTCTTTCTCTTCAAGAATCCCGTTCCTGTTTTGCACTTCAAAAAGCCAGCCGGTAGTTTTTTTCCACACTAGAATTTCCTCATTTTCTTAACTTCTTCCGACTCTTCTTCCTGATAGTACAGCCAGTTGCACGCCAGATTTGCCGTATATGCCGTCAGGCAGAGTGCAAGACAGTTTACAACTCCAAGTACTTTGATACCCAAGCTTTTTCTGATTGTTTTTTTCATAGTTACATGCCTCCATTTTTTTCCGATAGTTTACACAAAAATCGCCCTTTTTTCAATTACCGTGGCAAAAACGGTAACTTTTTGGGCGATTTTTGCACATCTTTATTTTATTGTAAAGATCAGCTTAACAGAGAACTCCTGTTCTCCGACCTCCACTCTCATAATTCCAGCATACTTTTTAACCAGTTTTCCAACCGTATGCAGTCCGATCCCGTGACTGTCTGCATCTCTTTTGGTGCTTATGTACCGGTCCTTGTCCTTTAACAGTGGAACAACATACCCGTTGCAAAATTCCATAACAAGGAAATGTTCCTCATTTCCCATATACATCCTGCATTCCACATATCGGCCATCTTTTGTCTTTTCTGCCGCTTCCAGTGCGTTATCCAAAAGATTACCTACGATTGAGATCATATCCAGTTCTTCCAGAAAGTCCAGCCTGAGATCATTACCCAGCGTAATCTTATAGGAAATATTCTTAGATTCCGCAAGGAATTTCCTTTCGCACAGGATGCTGTTCAAGATCGGGTGTTCGCAATACACACCTTTTTGAAGGCTCTGAATCCGGACACCTAAATGTTCCATAATCTCCTTAACCTCTTGATTTTCTCCTTCTTCCATCAAACCGGCTACTGTACAAATAAATTTATTTATATCGTGTAAGAATGCCCTGTTATCCTCATTGACCTTATTCATATACTGTAAATTAGCAATCTCCGCCCTGCTTTTCTGGTAAAGCCGGTCCATCTTCTTCACTTCTTCTGATTTCTCTACAAACCGGTCAAACACTGAGAAAATGAAGATATTCGTCAATAGCAGCAGCGAAGCTCCTACCGGAACCATAACCCTGTTCATTCCTTCAAAAGAAATATTTGAATAAAACACACATCCTAATATAATGATCGTAGCGGTTGGCAGCATGAGCAGCACAGTAAAAGTTTTATTCTCAATCGTCAGATAATTCCTTTTTCTCGTTACCTGATTAATGCATTTAATAAACAGAAATGTCATGGTACTCATTAGTAGTAGCGCTAATGTTTTTTCTATTTCCGTCCCAAAACCCTCAGATGCACCAGTCACGCCATACGCATTCGTAAGCGTTGCAAAGAGAAATTCAGGAATAATTGCCAGCACATAATAGCAGCATACTATAACCAGCTTCTTCCATATATTTCCCCGGAACACAACCATTGACACAATCATATACGTTACCGGAATCATTACCATATTAAATACTGAGGATTCCAAGTGGTTGATTCCGAGCATTATCAGTGCTACGACAAAATATATGAGAAATTTTCCCCAAAAGTTTTCTCTTCTGTATGGAAGCATGTTCTTTTCCAGATCTTCCAACAGATACATCTGAAGAAGGCAGATCAAAAAATCTCTTACTATCATACCATGCCGTTCCTTTCCCCAAGAAACATGATCAGAGCGTCAGCAAACTGACCTTTTCTCGACCTTGAAACATTCAATTGGATTCCCATCTGTAGCAGCGCCACATTCTTTTCCAATCCTTCCACTTTCGCCAGATTTACAATATAACTGTTATGTGCATACTCAAATCCCCTTCCGGCCAGACGTTCATATAAATCGCCTAAAGATTCCTTACAATGCATCTCATCTATCTCCCCCTGCCTAGCAACGTATATAGAGCAACCCCTTTTCGCCAGACAGATATATAAAATGTCTTCCGTATAGATACGAATTACTCTTCCCGCTGATGTAACCGTCACGGAAGAATCTCCACAGTGCAATTTTACTTTTGATAAAATTGCAGGGATTTCCCTTTTTAGACTTCTGTCATGCAAGTCTTTCATAATATACCGGAACGGCTGCCCAATATTGATGCTGTCTGAAGTCGGTTCAAAGTATCCGGAGCAGAACACCAATATCGCTGCCCTATTGTATTCCCTCAGCTTCAGTACCGATTTATTCCCATCCAATCCGGGCATACGCATATCCATAAAGACCAAATCATGCAAAATATCAGCATTTTTCAGTAGTTCCTTTCCTGACTCGTATTCATAAAACCGTATCTCGCTCTTAGGAAGAATCCCTTCCGTTTCTATAACCTTCTCTATTTTCTCCCTGTAATTTTTATCATCATCGCAAATTGCTATTTTATACATCTATGTCCTCCTAAGTTAGTTTCCTCTAACCCTCTTTCATAAAAAATCCATCCTGCAGAATCTGAATCCTATGAGCATTTACTCTTCCTATAGTTCGGGTTCCAAATCTGCAAAGATGGGATCAGCAAAAAATTCCTGTATTGTGACATCCAATCCATCGCATATCTTTTTTATTGTAACTACGCCAGCATTCTTACTCTGACCATACAAAATATTCTTTAATGTTGAAGGAGGAACGCCAGAACATACCGCCGCCTCATTCACTGTGATATCTTTCTGATTAATCAGATCGTTTAAACGATATATGACCGCTGTTTTTATATCCACGGTATCGACCACCTTTTTTTCTTCTATTTTATATAAATCGGCTTTAAAAGGTCGCCCATATATAGTCTTTTTGATCTATATACGATATTTTTTTAACAGTTTTTCTTATTCTAGCAGAAATCCGCTAAATTTCTATATTTTATTAGATACATGAAACCCTGTGAGAACATTTCTGATCCTACGCAGGGTTTTCCACTTTGTTATAAAATTTTTATATTTTGCAGTATGCTGGATCGGAGTTATCATTCAACTTTCCTTCTGCTGCCGATTGTAAAAACATATTTTTACGAATAAATATTCAGCAGTTCTTCCGGAGAAAGCAGTGTAATCCAAAAGGAAAGAAAATCCTTTTTATTCCTTGTCACAATCGCATCACACTGATTCTCCTTCGTACAAGTTGCAAGTAGGCAGTCTTCAAAATCAGATACTCTCTGCAAATAAGCAGGCAGCACATCTTCGTTCGTCACTGTCAGCACTTTTGCTATGTCCAAAACGGAGCCAAGTGCCTTTCTATAAATTTATACCGTTCTTACATCCCGATCAGCTCCTCTCTCCAGCTCATCTTTTCCCTGCTTTTCTTGGATTTTTCTCTTATTGATTTCCAGTCGTTCATGAATAGATGGCTTCTTTGCCTTCGTAGTTGCTTTATTCTTTTCTGTTTGCATACTCGAAACTACCTTTTTCACAGCTTTGTCATTATCCCCTTTTGTCACATTCGCTGCTCTTGACGCTTCTACTCTGCTGTCCTGCTTTTCTGCAACCTGCCGTTCCTGCTTTTCCTGCACACTTTTTTCTTCCAGACTGCAAAAGCTCTGCAAATATGGCAGCACATGGTTCTGCATATCGGTCAGATCTTCCATACACTTCTGAAACTCTTCATTTCCCTTGTTTTTCAGATAACCAATCCAGCTTTCATCCGTAAGTTTCAGTTCATTTTGGAGTTTCAGCTGACTTAAAATACCGCCATTTCCTGTTCCAATATCTATTTTCCCTTTGAAATGTTGCAGCATTTTATCGCCTTTTTCCGCATAATATATAGTAAAAAACATCTGGGCTGTTACCATCGGCTCATCCGTCCTCGGATTACGGTCTGCGTACCATTCCTTATCCTTCTGTGCAGTACGGGAATCCAGATCTGAGAGCTTCTGACAGCGTGGTTCCATCAGCTCTCGCTTTTCACAGTAATTCACATACACCATCGGCTCTGTTTCTTTGGATATATCTGGTTCGTAGGATTTCAGCCGTTCCAGCAAAACACCTGCCCACACGGACTGCTCACAGTCTTCTTCAATCACATCCTTCAGAAAGGAAATATAAGAACCAACATTTCCACTTTGCAGATCCAGCATGACTTCCTGTATGGTATCCTGCCCTGGCTCTACATGGTCCCGATAGTCATACGGATCGAAGTCTTCCGCAATCTCATCCAATGCTGCTGCCAGTTCTTCTGTTGTCATTTTTTTCGGATACATTGCCTCACGCACATCCTGAATCGGGATATATTTATAATCAGGCAATGCTTTATGAATCTTCTCCAAACCTTCACGCACCACCGGCTGATCTTTTAAAAACCGCACATTATCCAAGAAGTCGCCGTGTATCGTTGTTCCCATTACAATCAACAGTTCTGTTTCATCAAACAAGCTATCCTCCGGATCACGATAAATAATCCCCATTCCACTGCCTTTATAAGCATTTTCCGGATCTTCTCTGTACTTCTCATAGATTGCTGCGATTTCTTTCACATCTGTGCTTTTCTCATAAGCTCCCATATCATGAATTTCATCACATTCTGCAGCATAATATTCCAGATAAGCTTCTTTCTTAGGCGGCATATTATTGAGTACATTATCAATCATGTTATAATTGGCCTCTTCCAGTTCCTCCACCTTTGCCAATGGCTTATATTCGCCCTGGCTTTTCTGAATCTCTGCCATTACAGCTTCATCCATTTCTTCTACTTTTTCCATCAACTGATCATAATCCCCACGGATGCGTTCTCCCGTCCAGCCTTCGTCTTCCAAAAGTTCCTCCGCCGCTTCTTCAATAGAAATTTCATCATTCTCATAAATGCCACCATCCATCAAGCGGAAATCTTCATCGTAAAAGGAATAATCATATCCTTCTTCTGTTCTCTGAATAGCAAAATATCGTTCTCCTACCTCATATGCCAGTTCACTAAGAACCTGTTCTTCCAGATTCAGGAAAGAATCCAGCTGTTCAAAACTGATACTGTCTACAAAATGAGCAGTTACCTTTTTCCCGTCATTCAGAACTATGATATCACTGACAGACAGGGAATGCCCACGGAAGTCTTCCGGTCTGTCAATGTTGAACTTTTCAAAAATATCATCCAGTGACATATTTCCTGATAATTCACCAACATAGACCAGCTTATAATCTTCTTTTTTTATCTGCATACCATGACTTTCAATAAAACTCATATTCATAAATGCATAGTTTTCTCCCGGTAAATCATCCCGAATCTGATAAATTCCAAATGTCCTTCTTGTTCCTAACAACAGATTTGCTTCTTTCAAAGATTGAATCTGTGGATATTTCTGCATTTCCCATTCCAGGTTACGGAAACGCTCCAGTTCTGTCATAGACATCTGATAATGCTCCGGTCCTCGTTCAATTTCCATGCGTTCTGTGACATACATAGGTGATGAAAAATTAGTGATCAGATAGATATCTGCTCCTGCATCGTATAATTTCAGTGCTTCTTCCTGCTCAATGACACTCATAGGCTCCTGAAATGCTCCTAAATTTTCTTCTGCATAATCTAGGTTGTTATCTTTTATCCGTTCCCACATCTGCGATTCCATTCCAAACAAACCGTCATGTGCCTGTATCATTTCTTTACTCGCATATTCACCTTTACTGCCAGCACTGCCAAGACAATAAATCTTAGAACCCATTCTGTGATAATCCAAAGCTGCTTCTTTTCTAAGTGGCACCATATCTTCTTCCATATATCCATAGTCACGTAATTCCAGCTTACCTATGGTTGGATCTGGCAGTTCCTGAATATCCATTCTTGCGTCATCCAGCAAATCCTCTACACCTTCTGAATCTGCCTGGCTCACTGCATCTGCCAGATTTCTTACCAAAGCCCTAACTTTCTCTTTCTCGCCGATCAGATTCGCATATTCAAAAAGCTGTTCTTTTACATCTGTTGATATTTCTATACCTCTACTCTCTGCCTGATTGATCTGTTCCTGCGTATATTCCTGCATTTTCTGCGTTTCTCTACCTATTATCCTGTTTCTTGCCATATAAGTTCCTCCTGTATTCTGAAAAATGGCATAACCCACAGAACATATTTTCTGTCAGATTATGCCATCTTCCTTGTTTTCTTATTCCAGACCAAAGTCCCGTTTTCTGTTATCCTTGCCAGTTTCACTTTCCCGCTGACTCTTTTCTTTACAAATCTGCAGTTTTTCATGGATAGAACCACGTGCCGGTCTTTCTTCTTTCTCATCTGATTCAGATACCTCTGCTTCTGCATCTTCCCGTTCATCCATATTGAGCAATGCATTTAGCTCTGACAGTCGCTCCAGTTTCTGGTTCAACTCCTCTTCTTTTGGAAATGGCTTTCCCACTTCTTCTTTCGCATTTGCCATCTGTTCATACACTGTTTCCAATCTTTGTTGTGCTTCTGAAAGCTTCTCTGGATAACTGTCCAACAGATTGTTGATACGGGTAATATTTCCAAGTGCATCTGCTCCAAGATGAACTTTCGAGACAGCCTCATGTTTGACAGATAATATAAATTCTTTACTCCATCCATCAAACTGAATCCTCATATTGAATCCCTGATAGTTTCCGATATCCATCGCAGCATCTACAGTTTTAATATCTTTACATACCGCCAGAAGTGCCGCTCCTGCCTCTTTCTTTTCTGTGAACACTTTGCCACCAATCTCCATAGTAAACTGCTCTGGATCTGTGCTTTTATGCTCAGAATAATGAGCGATGTCTGCCTTGTAGCTGTCAATGATTTCTGTCAGTTTTGCAATCTGTTGTGGAAAATTCCTTGCAATATCATCTTCCAGGCGGTACTGGTTATTCATGTGGTTGGCTTTTAAAAGTTTTAATTTTGCCACATCAACATCCAATGCCATCTTCTCTTTTACTGCTGGATTTCCGGTTGCAAGAGCTTTGACCTCTGCATAGGAAAGTGCCGCTTCGTCCACATCTTCACAGCTTCGCACAGGTGCTTTACTGGTCATAATCTGAGAAATGAATTTCTGCTTGTTCTCAATCAACTGCCACATGTAGCTGTCAAATGTGGATTCTGTTACATATCGGAAGATATGAACATTTTTATTATGATTTCCCTGGCGGATAATACGCCCTTCTCTCTGTTCCAAGTCAGATGGTTTCCAACCAATATCCAGATGATGCAACGCAATCAGACGATCCTGCACATTGGTCCCGGCACCCATCTTTGCTGTTGAGCCAATCAAAAAACGAACCTGCCCGGATTTCACTTTTCCAAACAGCTCCGTCTTCTTTGCTTCTGTATTTGCATCATGAATAAAAGCAATCTCTTTTTCCGGTACACCTTTTTCCATCAATTTCTGCTTCAAGTCATCATAAACATTGAAGCTGCCATCGCCTTTCGGGGTACTCAAGTCACAGAAAATCAATTGTGCAGATTTCTGTGCTGCCGTGCCTTTCCAGATCTCATAACTTTTCTCTGCACAGACTGATATTTTGCTTTCTGGATTATCTGGCAATAATTCGTTCACCAAACGCTGATCCAATGCCAATTTTCTTCCATCGTTGGTAATTTTCAGCATATTATCAACCGAAGCATCTACCCCTCCGTTTCTGACAACTTCTGCACGTTCCCCCAGACTTTCTACGATTTCTTTCTGCTGTTCCGTTGGTTTCAGCACCACTGTTTCATATTCCGCCTCTGGCACAGGAAGCTTTAACTGATCGGAAGTCTTGATATCTGCAATCTCCTTAAACATATTCATCAGTTCCGGAATATTATAAAATCTTGCAAATCTTGACTTTGCACGGTAGCCTGTTCCTTCTGGTGCAAGCTCAATGCTCGTGACTACCTCGCCAAAGGTGGAGGCCCAGGAATCAAACAGTCCAAGTCCCATATTTTGTAATTTGCTGTTCTGCAGATACCTCTGCATAACATATAATTCCGTCATGCTGTTGCTAATCGGTGTGCCCGTAGCAAAGGTAATGCCTTTTCCTCCGGTAATCTCATCCAGATACTGACATTTATTAAACATATCCGCCGACTTCTGTGCTTCATTCTGTGCAATCCCGGCTACATTTCTCATTTTTGTATAAAGAAATGCGTTTTTATAACTGTGTGCTTCATCTACATATAAATGATCCACTCCCAGTTCTTCAAACGTAACTACCTGATCTTTTTTCTCTTTCTGATTCAGTTTCTCCAGCCTTGTCTGCAATGTTTTTCTTGTCTTTTCAATCTGTTTGACGGTATAACGTCCACCATCCTGTTCATACCTTGCACTCTGGATTGCCATTTCCAGATCATCAATCTGCCTCTGAAGCATGGCTTCCTGTTTCTCATCAGAGATTGGAATACGCTCAAACTGGGAATGACCAATAATAACAGCATCGTAATTTCCCATAGCGATTCTGGCACAGAACTTCTTTCGATTTGCCGGTTCAAAATCCTTTTTCGTTGCTACCAGAATGTTCGCCCCTGGATATAACTGCAGGAATTCTGCTCCCCACTGCTCCGTCAAATGGTTTGGAACTACAAAGAGGTTTTTCTGAGATAATCCCAGACGTTTGCTCTCCATTGCCGCCGCTACCATTTCGTAAGTCTTCCCAGCTCCTACTACATGTGCCAGAAGCACATTATCACCGTATAGCTGATGTGCGACTGCATTTTTCTGATGCGGTCGAAGTTCTATTTCCGGATTCATTCCTGGGAAAGTCAGATGACTTCCATCGTATTCACGGGGACGGATACTATTAAAACGTTCATTGTACACGCTTACCAGTCTTTCTCTCCTCTGCTGATCCTTAAAAATCCAATCTTGGAATGCAGCCTTCAAAGCATCCTGCTTTTGTGATGCCAACATAGTTTCTTTTTTATTCAAAACTCGCACTTCATCCCCATTGTCATTTACGACTTTATCATAGATTCTAACATCTTTTAGATTCAAGGTATCTTCCAGAATCCGGTAGGCATTTGCTCTCTGCCAAATATTTCCGGACTTCCGGTGATGCCTTGTCCATAGTTCCCTTTGTTGTGATCAACGCAGCTACACCACCTGGACGTAACTGATCTATAGTCTTGGCAAGAAAGTAATCATGAATCATAAAATTGTAGCGGTCATACTGACGGTCATTGACCTTATATGCACCGAATGGCACATTTCCGATTGCCACGTCAAAGAAATCATTGGGATAATCCGTCTTCTCAAAGCCTTTGATCTGGATATTGGCATCTGGATAGAGAAGTTTAGCAATTCTGCCACTGATGCTGTCCAGTTCCACTCCATAGAGTTTGGACTGGTTTAGATTCTCTGGAAGCTTTCCAAAGAAGTTCCCGACTCCCATAGATGGCTCCAGGATATTTCCCTTTGTAAATCCCAGATTCTTCAACACCTGATACATACTTTCAATCACAATCGGCTGTGTATAATGAGCATTTAATGTGGAAGCTCTGGCTGCAGCATATTCTTCCGGTGTAAGGACGGTCTTTAATTCCAGATATTCTGTCTCCCATGCAGATTTTGTCTCATCAAATGCAACTGCAAGACCTCCCCAGCCAACGTACCTGGATAAGATTTCCTGTTCTTCCGGTGTTGCATTGCGATTCTCATCCTCACATTTCTTTAACAACTGGATAGCCATGATATTGGCACGGAACTTTTCTTTTGCTGTACCCTGTCCAAGCTCATCATCTGTGATGCGGAAGTTCGTTGCTGGAATCGTTTCTGATATTCCGTTAATCTCTTCCAAAGATTCTTTTTCTTCCGATACCTCAACTTCTCCAGATAATTCTATTTACTCAATTATGGC